>JARFRM010000320.1 GCA_029287235.1 Thermoanaerobaculales bacterium | reverse complement strand
GCGGCGCCTTTCGGGCGGCATTTGGACCGTTTTTCGCCTGTTTCTTGGCCCATACCACCAGTATGAACCGGCGAAACAGGCGAAAAACGGCCACAAATGACGCTCCGAAATCCATCCACCATCTATGCGGTGCAGACTCCTAGCCCAAAGCTATTAGCTTTCAGCCGTTAGCCATTGGCTCCATCGCAATCGTTTCCTGGACCCGCGACGCCCTTCGATGAAAATGCTGACAGGTAACGGCTGAAAGCCTGCCGGTCAAAGGGCCCGGATCGCCTTCGCCACCTCTCCCGGATCGGGGAATCTCCCGGCCTGCCGTTTGGAAAAGACCAGCTTCCCCTCGACCTCGACCTCGAAGACACCGTCTTTGCCCTCGATCAGACGCGTGTCCGCTCCGAACTCGTCACTCAGCTCGGCCGCCAGCCCGGCGGCGCGTGGTTGGTAGTTTCAAACGACGCAATATTCGATCGTGATATCCATACCTGACTCCAATAGGGGAAACCGACGCCTCACCAGTATCGTTCCACGTAGATGGAACCCGGCGCCTTTCGTGTGTCTTCGGTGAAACCATCACCCGCCAGCAGCTCGACCATGTCGTCGATCATGGACGGATTCCCACACAGGAAGACCCGCGAGTTCTCCGGCGTTGGGCGGTGCCCCCATTCGTGGTCGAGCTCGCGACTCCGCCACAGATCGAGCACGTAACCGGCGCGACCGGTCCACGGCATCGGCTCCTCGGCGGGGCGGGAGATGATGGGGAGATATGTGAAATGCGGACTGAGCTGTTCCATGGTGACCAGCTCTGCGTGGTATCCCAGGTCCCACGAGTGCCGGGCGCCGAGGAGAACCGCGAAGCGTCGTCCGGTCGAGGCGGCCAGCTCGCTTCGGAGCATACTCATGTAGGGCGCCAGACCGGTGCCGGTGGCCACGAGGATAACCCCCTTGTCGGTAGGAGCGAGATCGAGAGTGAAGGTGCCGGTGATCTTCGGTCCGAGCCAGACCCGGCCACCGGGCTGGAGGTTGAAGAGCCGCGGGCTCAGCGCACCCGAGTGGACCAGCGTGACGTAGAACTCGAGGTACTTGAGGGCCTTGGAGGACGATGCGATGGAGTAGGCGCGACGGATCAGTTTGCCCGGTTTGACGGGTGCGTCCTCGACATCGGCCAGATCCGATCGGTCGGCTTCCGGAGGCAGGCCGAGAACGGCGAACTGACCCGGCGCGAACTCGGGCAGGTCCCAGCCATCGGGAACGACGCGAATCACCATCAAACCCGGGGCCAGCTCGATTTTCTGGGTCACGACCGCGTTGAGTTCGGGAGTGGGCAACTTCGGGCTCTTCCTCTCGGGGCGAGATCATAACACCCAAGTTCGAGTGAACGCCCACACCGTTGGCCGAATTCCGACCCGCAGTACACTTCGAATCGTGATCGGTGTCGATACGATCTTCGGGTCGCCGTGGGAGTTCCTCGCCGTCTGCCTGGTTTTGGCGGTGGCGGAAGCGATCTACGTGCTCCTGGGATTCGGCGCCGGACTCGTGGCCGTGGGCACTCTCGCCCTGCTCCTTCCCGATGTGCGCGATGGCGTGGTCATTCTCCTGCTCGTCAATCTCCCGGCCGAGCTCTATGTGGTCCTGTCTTCGTGGCGGGAGGTGGTATGGCGAGGAGTGGCGGTGTTGATGATCGGCATCGCCCTGGGCATCCCGGTGGGCGCGTGGATGCTCCGATGGGGAAACCCGAGTTTCTTGTTGGTGGTTCTCGGCGGGGTGCTGCTGGCGGTCGGCGGCGTTTTCCTGGTGTTGCCTGCGGATCGGACACGTCGTTGGCCGGGTTGGGTTGTGGCGCCCGTGGGTCTGACATCGGGGTTGCTCACCGGTCTCTTCGGCACAGGTGGACCGCCGCTGGTGCTCTACTACCAGCTTGCGGGTATGGACAAGGCCGCGTTTCGCGGAAATCTCATGGCCGTTTTCCTCTTCATGACCCTGATCAGAGTGCCGTCCTACGCGGGATTGGGGCTCATCACGGCTGAGCGAATGTGGTCGAGCCTGGCGGTTCTACCGGCCGTGCTCGTTGGAGCCTGGCTGGGGAACAGTCTCCACCTCCGCATCGAGGAGTCCACCTTCCGGCGTCTCGTCGCCGGAGCGTTGGTGGCGTTGGGGGTGCTGCTGCTGGCAGGGTGAAAAGTGAAGAGTGAGAAAGTTATAAAGTTAGAAGGTGAGAGCCCTCTTTCTAACCTGCTCTCCCTCCTACTCCTCACCCCCAACAGCGAGCAAAGCGAGCGCTGCACTTCTCACCAGCTGTCTGCTGCGGCCACCGATGCACTGCGATGGTGTGATGGAATCTGTGTCTATCTGTGTGATCTGTGGGCTGCCGCTTCGGGCGATGATCGCATCCAGCATCTACGATGTCAGCGCGCCCTCGACCTTCTCGAAGACCTTGGTGTCGACCCCCATCTCGTCGCCGATGAACTCCATGGCCTCACGAAGATCATCGACCCCCAGGCGCGGAGGCACAACGACCTCGGCCGACATGGTGAAGAGCGGTGTGCCGCTCATGGGCGCCGCCGAAACCTCGGTGTGCATGCTCTCGAGATTGATGCCCTGCTCCGCGAGATACTGGGCCACCTGGTTGATGATCCCCATGTGATCGGCCCCGAGCACGGTGATGGTGCAGCGACTCATCTGGGGGTCTTCGGCCTCCGCGCCCACCTCGCTGAGTCGGGTCATGACGTCGAACTTGGTGTAGTGGAGGTCGTCCACGGCCCGGCGGAGCTCGAAGACCCGATCCTCGGGCGCGCTCACGAAGACCAGCATGGCGAAGTCTCCGCCGAGGCGGACCATCCGGCTCGCCTCGATGTTGCCGTCGTAGTGGAGGATGAGCTTGGTGAACTCCTCCACGATTCCGGGTCGGTCTCTTCCCACCGCCGTGAGCACCATTTGCTTGCGCATCTTGGGTACCTCACCCCTTTCGAAGGGGACACCCTTCCATGGTACCTCACATTATTTCGAGAAACCGAAAACCCCGGACGCTCGGCGCCCGGGGTTTTCGGTTTCTCGAAATAACCGTCAGTCAGCCCTGAGCTTGACGCTTCCGGAGAAGCTCTCGATGGAGACCCTGGCGCCGCCGGACCCGGCGGTGAAGCGGAGCTCCTTGCCGGGACCGTACTCATCGGTCCGCTTGGGCGGCGGTCCGATCTCGTTCTTGATGGAACCCGAATAGGTCTCGATGTAGAAGTCGGCGCTGATGTCCTGTGGAACCACCATCTCGATCTTGCCGCTCATGGTCTCGATGTCGAACCGTCCGCGATCGGTGGGGCGCGCTGCACAGAAAATCGAGCCCGACACGCTTTCTCCGTCGAAGCTTTCGAGAAAGCCGCCCTCGATCTCGATGTCGCCGCTGACGACGGAGGCATCGAGGCGTCCGGTGGCATGGCGCACGATGATGTTGCCGCTCACCGACTCGAGATCAGAGCTCAGGGCGGTCGAGGCTGCAATGACGTTGCCGCTCACCGAGGCTGCCTCCAGTGATCGAGGTTCGCCGGACACCTCCACGTGGCCGCTCACCGACTCGAGCTCGAGCTCTCCCGCAACGCCATCCACCGAGATGTCGGCGCTGACGGTTTCGATTTCGAGGTTGGCGTTCGTCGGCACCTTGATCGTCAAGTAGGCGCTGCCTCTCCGGCTCCGGCGCTCGAGCTCCACCTCGATGGTCAGACGGCTGCCGCCCGACGAAATATCGAGCTCGCTCACCCCGTCTTCGAGGGTGCCCGTGATGTTCACCCCGTCTCCGGTCCAGCCGGCGACCTTGACCATGCCGGAGATATTGCTGACCACCACCCGGCCATCGGCCGCCAGAGGCCGGGTTTCGTCCACCGTCCGGTCGGCCTGGGCGACCCCAACCACCGCCAGTGCTACCAACATCATCAGAGCTGTCTTTTTCATCCTGACCTCCGCTGAACCATTCTTATCTTCGTTTTCTCAGACTTCCGCCGGCAACCGTGTCGCCCGTTGGAGCAGATCGATCTGCCGGCGGTAGGCCACCGTCAGCTGACGATTGAGCCGTCCGTCATTCGGGTTGTCCACCAGAGCGATCTCGATTCGCTCGATGGCGTCGTCGATGACCACGAGATTGTCCATCACCACCGACCAGGTCTCCGGCGACAGTTCATCCTGTCGTTGATCGAGGCTGGCGCGGAGCTGATCTCGCGCAGTTTCCAGCTCGGTTGTCAGATCACCATAGGCTGCCTGCATGAAGGACGGGTGTGGCTGCGGTGATCGGGCGATTTGAGGTCGTCCCTGCTCGAGCCCTGCCATGTAGGCGATGGTGACCGAAACCACGAGGAGGGCCGCTGCCGCCGCCGCCACCCAGAGATTTCGTGAGCCGATCGTTCGGGCCCGATTGAAGCCGCCGCGCACGATCCGCTGCTGTTCGATGCTCTCTGCAATCCCCGACCACAAATCGTGCTCGGGCTCGATGGATCGCGGCAGCGATCGCGTCGCGGTCAGGAGCTCCTGAATGCCCTCGAGCTCTGAACGGCAGCTCGGGCACGACTCGAGGTGGGACCTCACAGCGGTCGCTTCTTTGTCGTCCAGAGACCCGTCAATGAGCTCATCCAGCTTTGACGACAGTTGCTCACAGTTGAACTTTTTCATGATGCCAACGCCTTTCTCAGCAGGTGCCGAGCTCGGCTCAGCTGCGCCTTGGAGGTTCCCACCGCCATACCGGCGACCCGGGAAATCTCGGTGTGCTTGTAACCCTCGACATCGTGGAGAACGAAGACGGTCCGCGCCCGCTTTGGGAGCCGGGAGATGGCCCGTTCCAGATCCACGGTGATCCCGTGGCGTTCCCGAGTGGTGCCGCCGTCGCTGTACCACTCCTCACCGGCGGCGTTCTCTCTGACCTGACGACGGCCTGCGCTCCGCTGATGACCGAGAACCACGTTGACGGTCAGCCGGTGCATCCAGGTGGAAAAGGCGCTGTCTCCGCGGAAGGATGGGAGTTTCTGCCACGCTCGGACGAACGCCTCCTGGGTCAGTTCCTCGGCCAGGGACTGGTTGCCGCACATCCGCAGGCACAGGCCGTAGACCCTGCCTACGGATTCCCGGTAAAGCCCCTCAAAGGCATCCACATCGCCGTTGACGGCGCGGTCGACGAGCCCGATCGAGTCGGGGGCAGGGCGACCGGTCACCGGCCCGGCCAGGGGAGGTCGGCGGTCTGAACGAAGGGGGAGTACCGTTTCCACACTCTCTGTGATACCGCCGGGAGGTGATTGGTTGCATGCATCGCGATCGCCGGTTGAAAAGATACAGGATTTCTGCCGTTTGTCGCATCTCACCATCGAGGATTCGAACCGCATGGCCGAGCGCGGGTTGCCGCTGCCGCCCGCCATCATGGGCCCGGCTTCGCCCTCCGGGCTTCGCCGTGGCGGGTCCGGCAGTGCCGGGCCCGGAATCGCCAACCGCCTTCATCGGTTGGTTCATGGGACCGATGAGGGAGGGGCGAATGAACACATCTGAAGCGACGACTCGAGGGGTCAGGGTCGAAGTCGAATCGCACTATGTCCGGGACAAATCGGACCCTCTTCAGAACAGGTGGTTCTTCGCGTACGAGATTCGCATCAGTAATGATGGCGATGACGTCGTCCAACTGCACAACCGCCACTGGATCATCACCGACGCCAACGGTCGTGTAGAGGAGGTCAAGGGCCCCGGTGTGGTCGGCAACCAGCCCGTTCTCGCTCCCGGAGAGTCCTTTGAGTACACTTCGTTCTGTCCCTTGAAGACTCCGTTCGGGACCATGGAGGGGAGCTACGAAATGGTCACCGACAGCGGCGCGACCTTCCTCGCCAAGATTGCCCAGTTCGCGCTGAGCGAACCGATGACGGTCAACTGAGACAGAGCCCTCGAACCTCCAGGGATCGAATGATCACCTCGGCACTGCCGTCGATGCCCAAGGCCCCGGTGTTCACCACGAGATCGTAGAGTGAAGCATCGGTGGCGTCACTCCGAAAGTTCCGTCGGATGAATCCCTGCCGATCGGCATCGATCTCGTTCATCCGTTTTTCGGCGAGTGAGCGCTTCAGACCTTCTCGCCCTGCGATTGTCGTCACCCGGGCGGGCTTGGGTGCGATCACGCGGATGCGGTGACCGTGCTCGGTCGGGAGAATCAAGTGGGCCCCGCGACCGACGATCACAACCGGTTCGGCCAACGCCGCGAGCGCCACGACCTTTCCGAGCAGCTCGACGTAGGACTGCTGGGCGACGAGGCGTGAGTTGAACAGGTTGAGCAGCGTCTCGGAGAACCAGTTGGCGCGGGTCTCGTCCATGAGTTTGAGCACCCGCGGTTCGAGCTCGAGATCACTCGCGAGGCTGTCGACCAGCTCTTTGTCCAGCACCGCCCAGTTGAGTCGATCGCCGACACGCCGCGCCACCTCCGCGCCCCCTGAACCAGCCTCGCGGGAAATCGTCAGGAAGGGTTCAAAAATCTTTTGATGCTTGACTTCGGGATCGGCGTGAGCTGCGGCCCGGGCCATGATGTCGTGGAAACGCATTTGATACTCGACCTGGCTGGTCGCGATACCGCCATGCCTGCGTTCCTCGCTTGAGGTCGTCATGGGATCCCCCAATCGTCGTGGTGTTCTTGATTCACAATGTATTGCCCGATGGCCCTCGGCGCCAGGTGTCCGGTGCCAGAGCGGCGGGGCATTCGGCTTCGCGCGGTGTTTCGCCGTCCAATCTCATGCCCCCAAGCCCTCAAGCCGCAAGCCTCAAGCCTCAGACACCCACGCCCTCACATCCTCGAGGATCCGCGTCGCGTCTCCCGGCCCGATCCACGTCACCGGGGTTCCGCGCCGTTCCATGCCCCGGAACCAGGTTTCCTGCCGTTTGGAGAAACGGCCGATGGCGGTGGCAAGATCATCGACCATCCGACGATGGTTCTTGCTGCCGGTCAGATAGGCGCCGATCTCGCGGTACTCGAGCCCGAGTCGCTCGAGACGTTCCGCCGGGATCCCGGCGGCCAGAAGGGTCCGCACTTCGTCGACCATGCCGCCGGAGAGACGGTCCTCGAGTCTGGTGCGGATCCGCCGGCGGAGGGTCGCACGATCGATTCGGACGGCAAAGACCCGGCAAGCGAGCTCGAGTCCAAGTGGTGCCGAGGTCGGTACCGGACCCCGGTGCTCGGCGGCGGTGATCTCCAGGGCCCGAATGACCCTTTCCCGGCTCGAGAGATCGGTTTCGGCGGCGCGGTCCGGGTCGGTGCGTCGGAGTCGTTCCACCAATTCCTCCCGCCCTCGTCGGCGGAGCCGTTGCCGGAACTCGGGGTCCTCGGGCACATCGGCGATGCGGTAGTCCCTGACGACGGCCTCGACATAGAGACCGCTGCCTCCGACCATGACCAGAGGCACCCCGCCCGATCCGTACCTATCCTGTTCAGCCAGCAGGCGGATGACCTCATAGCAGTCCTGCTGGAATCGAAAGAGCGTGTAGATCTCGTGCGGGTCGGCGACATCGATGAGGTGATATGGGATGGGAGGGTCGACCGCGGAGTACTCCTCGAGGTCTTTGCCGGTTCCCAGGTCGAGACCGCGATAGACCTGACGCGAGTCAGCCGAGAGGATCTCGGAACCGAGCGCATGCGCGACCTCGACCCCGAGCCGGGTCTTACCCACCGCGGTCGGGCCGACGATGATCAGCAGGCGAACCATCATCTTTCCAGCAACGCCCGAATGCGTCGGTCGAGGGCAAAGACGTCCTCACGGTTTCGGCCGAGCAGGAGCATGGCCGCCTTGGCGGGGGCTCGGCGGCCGGGTCCGAGCCAGAACGGCGCCGTCGCCAACACCCCGGCGCCTCGGGCGGCGTCATAGGCATCGTCCCCGAGGGCCTTCCCGAACTCCTCATAGCTGTCCGGCAGCTGGAGCTTGCGGCGGTTGAAAAAACGCCAGTAAGCCGCTCCCCGGCCGCCCAGACGGCGCCAGAGGGTGGACGCGCCGGCCGACATCTCGCGCCGGGCGTTGAGATCGACGAGGCGACGGAGCCGAGGATGACCGTCATCGTCCCAGACGAAAGCGTCGATACAGACCGGGCCGACATAGCCGATCTCGGCGAGTCGACCTGCGACCGCGGTCGCCGCCTCATTCATCGAGGAGCGCCACTCGGCCAGGGGCGCCGGGTCCTCCTCGAAAAGGTCCCCTATGAGGGCGCCGTCGGCGGTGTTGACGACCTCGTGGAGGCTGATCTTCACAGCTCCGCCGGTCTCCGCCACCGTAAAGGTGGCGCAAAGATCACGCAGACGCCCTCGCCAGGGTTCGAGCACAACTGTGTCGTCCTCGTCGAAGAAACGACGGATGACCTTGAGATCGCCGGCGGCAAGATCGCGTGATCGCAGTCGACGATTCCCGAGACTCGCGTTGCCGTGCTCGCTCTTGAGCACCCAGCCGGTGGGTGAGTCCGGGAGTTCGGCGAGGCGCTCGAGCAGCTCGGCCTCGGTACGGATCTCGGAGGAGGTGTGATCGCCGCCGAAGAGCTCATCCTCGAGTCGCGCCGAGAAGCGGCGGCCGTTCACGTGGGTGATGGTGTCGAGGGGAGGGTGATCGAAGGGACGGTGATAGCGCCGATTGCGTCTTGCAGCGTCGGCGTTCCAGCCGAACGGTGACAAAGTCTGCCCGGAGCGGTGGTCCGGTTCCACAGTCAGCGCAGGCGCCTCGATCCCCGATCGATCCAGATATTCGATGAAGTCGGAGGACGCCGGCTCGGACACCAGCACCGAGTCGCCCGGTTCGGCGAGAAACAAAGCGTGCCAGGCAAGATCGGTGATCCGGCGCCGCGCAGCCTCACCCACCGGCGGACGCCATCGCGGCCTCAGGCTCAGGTCGAAGTCGGCGTTGAGGAGGTACTCGCGGGCCATCAGTGATGGATCGTACACCGGCTGTCGGGTGTGAGATCATTTTTGCGACCGGTCATCCTCATCGAGCCCCACCGTGGGGCCCGTTTCATGAGTCTTCATCCGGTGTCGCTTCGGACGCGCCGAGACGTACCTCGTCCATTGAAATCTTTTCGATCGAGCCTGGCAGAAATCTCGAACACGTCGGAGTTTCCGAGTTTCTGTCAACCCTCAGCGCGACGCAACCGTCCCACCCACGAACGAGCGAGCTCGGCGTGGATTTTGGGGGTCACCGCAGCAAATTGGGGCCGAAAGGCGCCGTCACCCCGACCGTTCGATACCGGTCGAGATCCCCCTGCGGTCCGGCCGGGTTTCGCTCGTTCGTTTCCGGATCAACTCACCGGCTCGAGGCCACGCCTGGTCGCGGGTCGCTCGGCGATGGCGGCGAGCCAACGGTGGAGATTCCCGAGCCCGTCGAGGTCGATTCCCAACCGCTCGTGTCGGGCAAGCCACGGGAAATTCGCAACATCGGCGATGGAGTAATCGCCGGCGAGGAAGTCGCGGCCATCGAGCCGACGATCGACCACCGTGGCCAGGCGCTGCGCTTCGTCGGAGTAGCGCTCCACCGCATAGGGCACCGACTCGGACGTAAAGTAGAGGAAGTGGCCGAGTTGACCCAACATGGGTCCGACGGCGCTCATCTGGAACATGAGCCACTCCATGACTTGCCAGCGGCCGCGTTCATCGTGCGGCATCAGGTTCCCGGTCTTCTCGGCCAGGTAAAGCAGAATCGCACCCGACTCGAAAACCGAGATCGGTTCGCCGTCGGGTCCATCCGGATCGACGATGGCGGGGATCTTGTTGTTCGGGCTGATGGCGAGAAACTCGGGTGCGAACTGCTCACCGAGCTCGAGGTTGACGGGGTGAACTCGGTAGGCGAGCTCACACTCTTCGAGCATGATCCGGACCTTGTGGCCGTTGGGGGTGTCCCAGGTGTAGAAGTCGATCATGGAGCCTCCACTGTTCCATAACCATATCGATCCCGATCCCGTTCCCGATCCCGTACCCGACGTGCCGAGGTTGTTGCCGGCGTTCGGCGGGAAGAGACCCATTCGCTTCCGGTGCATCATCGAATCGGGAACGTGAACGGGATCGGGATCGGGAGAAGATACAATCCCGAAGAGGAAACGAAAGATCGGGAGGATTGAGATGGCAAAGAAGGTTGGAGTCATCCTGTCGGGCTGCGGCGTCTACGACGGCGCCGAGATCCACGAGTCGGTCATCACCATGCTGGCGCTCGATCGAGCCGGCGCCGAAATGGTGATCTGTGCGCCTGATGTAAACCAGATGCATGTGGTCAACCACCACACCGGTGAAGTGGCCGACGGCGAGAGCCGCAACGTTCGAGTCGAGGCGGCCCGGATCGCCCGTGGACCCGTGGCCGATGTGGCCGATGTCGATGCCGGCGATCTCGATGCGCTGATCCTCCCCGGTGGTTTCGGTGCGGCCAAAAACCTCTGTGATTTTGCGGTTGCGGGGGCCGACTGCCGGGTCAATCCCGATGTCGCTTCTCTGGTGCGGGAGGTTCACGCCCAGGGCAAACCCATCGCCGCGGTCTGCATCGCCCCGGCGTTGCTCGCCAAGGTGCTGGGGACCGAGGGCCCGGAGCTCACCATCGGCACCGATGCCGACACCGCCGGCGCCCTGGAGTCCCTGGGCGCGACCCACGTCGAGTGCCCGGTCACCGAGTTCGTTGTCGATCGGGAGCGAAAGATCATCACGAGCCCGGCCTACATGCTCGCTCAAAGCATTTCCGAGGCGGCCGAAGGGATCGAAAAGACGGTCGCGGTACTGGTGGAGATGGCGTAACTGAAAGCCGTTAGCCGTTAGCTCGTCACAGGTTCCGCAGCCGATCGGGAGAATGTGCGATGGAGCTAATGGCTAAAAGCTGATAGCTAAGAGCTTCTCAGAGCTTCTCAGTACGCGAACGGATCAGGGCCTTTATCCGGCTTCGGCTCCGCCTTGGGCTTCGCCTCCGGTTTCGGTTTCGACTTCTCCTTCGGCGCGGGCTTCGACTCGGCATCCGCTTTCGGTTTTTTCGATCGACGCGGGCGCCTGCGGCGGGGTTTCTTCGGCTTGTCTGCAGCCTCGTCCTCTGACTTTTTCACGTTTTCCTCGGTTCCCGATCCGGTGCCACCGTTCTCGGTCCCGGTGGCCTTCTCGGTCTGCGGCGCTTTCTTCTTGCGCTTGCGGCCGCCGCGGCGACGCTTACGGGCTGGTTTGGCCTTGCCGTCGCCGCCCTCGGCACCGGTGTGGTCATCACCTTCAGGAGATTCGCCGTCACCGGCATCGGTTGCCGCCTGAGGTTCCTCGGGCGCGTTCTCGACCTCAGGGGTCTCCTTGCTGGGAGCGCTCGTCTTTTTCCGCTTACGTCCACCGCGACGTCGTTTTCGGGCCGGCTTTTCGGTCGTGCTTGGGGCCTCGTCTTCGTCATCGGATTCCGGGGCCGGTTTCTTCGACTTGCCGGGGCCACCCTGGACTCCGTCGGCCAGATCGGCGGCGGTTACAGCTGCGGTCGGGATCGGTGAAACCGAGGGGATTTTGGACTTCTCGGTCCACTCGATCTTCTCTTCCGAGCGGTGAAGACCCGTTGCGGCGATGATCTCGACCCGAATCTCGAACTCTCGCTCCAGATCGGCGAGCTCCCTGCGAAGATCGTTCTGGATCGCATCCGCCAGCTCCGGGTGGAGTGAGACCCGGACGGCTTTGAGCCTGCCGGTGACGGCGCGGGTCTCGATCCGGCGGAGGACATTCAAGCCGACCAGCTCGGAGCTGGCAATGGTGCCTGCGCCACCGCAGGTCGGGCAGGGGCGATGGGACCTCAGCTGGAGAGCCTTTTTCAGCCGTTGACGGTTGATTTCGAGCAATCCGTTGGCCGACAACCGGCTGGTTGTGTGCTTGGCCTTGTCATCCTTCATGGCGTCGCGGATGGCCTTTTCGACATTGCGCCGGTGCTTTGAGCTCCGCATATCGATAAAGTCCACGACGATCAGACCGCCGATGTCTCGCATCCGCAGTTGACGGGCGACCTCGATCGCCGCTTCCATGTTCGTGGCGAAGGCGGTTTCCTCCTGGCTGCCGCCGCGGGTGGCTCGTCCGGAGTTGACGTCGATGGCTGTCAGTGCTTCGGTGCCGTCGATGACGATGGAACCACCGGCGGGGAGATCGAACTTGCGGAGATAGATCTTTTCGATCTGACTCTCGAGCTGATACTTGCTGAAGAGCGGAAGTCGATCCTTGTAGGGAATCAGCTTGGCCCGTGCCCGTGGCATGAAGGTCTGCATGAAGCCCTGGGCCTTGACGAACGCCGCCTCGTCGTCGACCACGATTTCCTCTATCGAGCTGTCCACCGAGTCCCGAAGGGCCTGGACGATGAGGTCCTGATCGCTGTAGAGCAGTTTCGGGCCCTTGCCGATGGTGGCCTCTTGACGGATCTTCTTCCACAGGCGCAGAAGCGCGCTGGCATCGCGATTGAGGGATCGTTGGGGTTGATCGGCGGCATTGGTACGGGCAATCACGCCGCAGCCCTCGGGCAGCTCGAGGCGCTCGAGCCGCTGGCGGATGGTGCTCCGGTCCTCTTCATCCTCCAGTTTTCGGGAAACCCCTCTCACGTCATCGAGCGGCATGAGAACCAGGTAGCGGCCAGCAATGCTCAGGTTCGAGGTGACCAGCGCCCCTTTGTGCGCGACCGCGTCGCGCACGACCTGAACCAGAATCTCCTTGTTGCGTTCGAGGACTCGGTCGATCTTTGGGTGTTTGCTGTCGGTTTTCGGGTCGCGGTGGTAGGCCTGTGGGACGACATCGTCGGCCCGCAGGAGGCCGTCCCGCTCGACACCGAAATTGACAAAGGCGGCGTCGAGGGATGGTTGGATGTTGGCCACGCTGCCTCGGTAGATGTTGCCGCGGCAGAGACCGGAATCGGTGGCGGACACTTCGTAGCTGTCAAGGATGTTGCCGTTGACGATGGCGATACGCACCTCGTCGGTGCGTTGGGCGCTGATGAGCATTTTTCGGGTCACGGTGTCTCCGGATAGACGGCGGGCCTGTGAGGAGTGAGCGGCCCGTCATGTCGTTGAAGTTGAATAGCTTTACTCACTCGAGCACAGGTTAGCATCAAATGGGCGGAAGGGGCAGGGATAGGGGGATTGATGAGTTCCGAGAATGTACCCCCATGATGTCAGACCCGGTAGAGGATGGCCCCCCAGTTGAGCCCGCTGCCGAGACCGACGAAACAGATCAGGTCCCCGGGTTTGGCGCGGCCCTGCTCGAGGGCCTCGTGGAAGGCGATGGGGATGGTGGCGGCGGTGGTGTTGCCGTACTTCTGGATGTTGTTGAAGACTTTGTCGTCCGGGATTTCGAGCCGCTTCTGAACGCCTTCGTTGATGCGCAGATTGGCCTGGTGCATGATGACGAGATCGAGATCGTCGATGGTGAGGCCGTTTCGTTCGAGGATCTCGAGGGTGACCTTGGGCATGAATGTCACCGCCAGCGCGTAGACCTTCCGGCCCTCGACCACCGGGACGTAGTCCCCGGAGTGGAACATGTCGGGGTGGAAATAGGGCCGAAAGGCCGATCCGCCGGCCTTGGTCCAGAGCCGCTCGGCCTGGTCGCCGTTGGTGTGAAGCAGGCAGTCGATGACGCCACGGCTTTCGTCTGCCGAGGCCTCGACCACTACCGCGCCGGCGCCGTCACCGAAGAGCACGACGCGATCCCGGGTCATGGTGTTCCTGTCGAACTCCTCGCTCGAAAGGGGGCCTTTGTTCCGGCCGGTCGCCACCGCCCAACTCTCTTCGCTCCACGGAACGAGCGAGGCGTGCGCCTCGGCGCCGACCACCAGGACCCGACGGCTCTGGCCGGAACGGATGAGAGCGTCCGAAATCTGGAGAGCATAGACAAAGCCGGCGCACTGCTGGCGAATGTCGAGGCACGGAATCTCCTCGAGACCGAGCTTGCGTTGGACGAACGGCGCCGAGCCGGGGAAGTAGTAGTCGGGGGTCATCGTGGCGACCACGAGGTAGTCGATGTCGGAGGGCTCGAGGCCGGCGGCCTCGATGGCCCGACGGGCCGCGGGTGTCGCGAGGTCGGAGGTTGCCTCGTCGGGAGCGGCGTAGTGGCGTTGTTCGATACCGGTGCGGACCCTGATCCACTCGTCGTTTGTGTCCATGAGCTTGGCCATGGTGTCGTTGTCCACCCGCATGTCGGGGACGTGCATCCCGGTCCCGGTGATCACCGCTCGCATGGGAGCCTCCTTCTTCGGCGCATCACTATATCCCAGCGACCCTCCGTATCCCTATCCATGCCCGTACCCGTGCCCGTGCCCGATGGAAGACCCCCGCTCCCTCCCGATCCTGATTGCGATGCCGGCCGCCGCTCACGAGGTTGAAACACGAAGAACACGAAGAACCACGAAGAAACCACAAAGGAGAACCTTCTTGCTCATCGCATGGTTCCGGATGAGGATCCGTTCTCTGATCCGGTTGGAGCCCGGGTCGAGATTGCGATGCTCGATGTCGCGCGGTCCTTGATCGGACGCGCCGATGCCCTACGTCACGGTGGCGAGGTCCCCTCAGTGAAGGGCGGAATGTAGCCCGGCTCGGCGGGGATGAACATGGGGTCGTTGAACTCGGGCGCTCCGGAATCCGGGTCCGGGGTGAAGACCACCGAGGCATAGGCATAATAGGGCAGGTCCCGGTCGGTAGTCAGGCTGATGACGAAACCTGCGCTTGGGAAGAACGGACTCCATTGGGAGTTGTAGTTTTGAAGAGCGCTCCAACCGAATTGAATCCAGCCGTGCGCGGGGACCACTTTTCGGAAGATCTCGGGGGGAGCTGACGACCATTCGGCCCAGACCCTCAAGCCCGGGTCCGGATCATAGTAGCCGAATGGAAGGACCGTGCCGGTCACAGCTAGGGGCTCAGGGTTCGGGTTCACGATGCCGATGTTGTTCCGCAGATACTGCCAGTAGGCAGGGGGGTCCTCCGAGCACCATGTGTCGCTGCATCCCCCGAGCCACGGGATGTGCGACGGGCCCTGAAGCGGTGCCCGGAAGGCGGCGACGTGTTGCCCTTGTCCAAAGGCCAGCTTCTTGCTGGGTGAGTAATCCCCCTTTTGGATATCCATGATATTGGAGTGCGATAGAACCTCCCCTCCCTGGACTTCCAAGGCGACCGCGCCGACGGTGGCGTCGGTTCCTTCAAGAAGCTCGCCTCCCAGGGCGAAGAGCAATCTGTCAGTAGGTTCATTGGTGGCCAGGGGCCACGTAGGCGCCGTGGCAGGGTCGTCGACGAACCCGCCGCCCCTGAGGCAGACCCACTTCCGCCGGATGATCACCTCATCCCGAGGATCGGCCTTGACGACCATGGCGGTGGTCACCCATAGGCTGCCGTTCTGCCCGGGCTGCTCGTCAGTCACCGCCGGGAAGACCAGCAGTTGCTGCGCCGAAGCGGCAGATGCGGTGCAGAGCATAGCCACACTTAACGGGCGTTTGATCTTCATGACCGCCTCCTACTGGACCGCATTGTAGACATACAACGCGAAGTCCTGGTTTGGCGCTTCACCGTCAAAACCCGGGACGGCGTTGGCTTGGACCGTTCTGGCCGTGACTCTTACCGAAAATGGCC
>JARFRM010000311.1 GCA_029287235.1 Thermoanaerobaculales bacterium | reverse complement strand
GGCCGAGGGTGTCTGCGGCGAAACCGACGACGAAGCCGGCTTTTTCGGCGGTGATCTCGTGGGTCTCGTCGGGTTTCGGCAGACGGTCCGGATCGGGGTCGCCGCCGTGCGCCTCAACCATCCGCTCCCAAGCCTCGAGCGCGGCCCCCGAGGCGAGGCTCGCTTCGAGCTTGGCGGACGCCTCTGCAGCGTCGATGCCGCGCAGCACCATGGCCTGCTGCGAGAGCCGAACGCTGACCTCGCGCAGACGCGCGTCGCCCCTTCCGGCCAACACATCGATGGCGGCGCGGACCTCCGACGCCGTCCCGAGGGCGGGGCCGAGCGGTTCGTTCATGTCGGTGATGACCGCCTCGCAGGCAACCCCCGAGTCCCGCGCGACCTGACGCAGGGCGGTGGCGAGCTCGAGTGCATCGGCGACGGTCTCGCGGAACGCGCCGCGTCCCCACTTGACGTCGAGGACGAGGGTGCCCGCACCCAGGGCGAGCTTCTTGGACATGATGGAACCGACGATGAGGGGCAATGACGGCACCGTGGCGGTGATGTCCCGCAACGCGTAGAGGGTGCGGTCGGCCGGGGCGATGTCGGCGGTCTGGGCGATGATCGCCGCTCCCGCCCGATCGAGCAGGCGTGTGAGGCCCTCCCGGTCGTGGTCGCAACAAAAGCCCGGGATCGCCTCGAGCTTGTCGAGGGTCCCCTGCGAGTGGCCGAGGCCGCGCCCCGCCATCATGGCGACCGGGACACCCACGGAGGCCAACAGCGGCGCCAGCACCAGCGAAACCGTGTCGCCGACGCCGCCGGTCGAGTGCTTGTCCACCGCGCCGGGGTGGGTCGACCGAAGCTCCCATGCTTCGCCGGACGCGAGCATGTCGCGGGTCAACCAGCTGGTTTCGTCGGCCGACATCCCGTGGCAGCAGATCGCCATGAGCATGGCTGCCAGCTGTTCGACCGGGAGGTCGTGGCGGGTCGCCCCATCCACGAAGGTGCGGACGTCATCGCGCCGGAGTTGTTCGTCGTCTCGTTTGCGGGCAATGGCTTCAACGAAGCTCACGGTCGTCACCACCCTCGAGTCGCGCGGCGACTTCAGCCGATCTCGGTCAGGCGTTGTCGGGCGAGGCTGAGATAGGGCGACTCGGGGAACTCGTCCACCAGCTTTTGGAAGTACTCTCCGGCCCTGACCGGATCCTGCTCCGCCAGGTAGAGCTGCCCGAGCTCAAAGAGAGCCACATCGCGAGGGAGGCTTTGGTTCGACCCGATCACGATGGATTCGAGCTCGGCTGCGACCTCGGTGGCCTGACCGGCTGCGATGCGGAGGTGAATCAGATCGAGACTTGCGAGGCGACCGATGGCGTCGTCGCGGTGGCGCTCGGCGAGACCGACGAGCAGATCGCGGGCCTCGTCCGTCTCGTTGCGGTCGAAATGAATGCGAGCAAGGTAGATCCTCGCCATGTCCGCCTGGTCGGTCTTGCCATAGTGCTCGATCACCTGAAGGAACTCGGCCTCGGCGGCGTTGGGATCTCCGGTGGGTTCGAGCTGGCCGGTGTTGTCCTCACCCTCAAAGATGGTGATGGCGTGGTTGAGAGCCAGGGCTGCGTCCTCGCTTCGCGAGTGCTGCCACAATCCGACCACCCACCAGAGGAGGGCCGCGATGCAGATACCGACTACGCCGGCGACGATGGGTTTCCAGTTTTCCGAAAACCAGTTGATCACCGAGTCCATGGTCGAGACGAATTCGTCACTCTGCTTGAGTTGTTTGCGAGTGATTCGGCGTGCCATTGCTCCTCCAGGAACCCCACGGTTTCGGCCGGTGCAGTGGACACACCCTGCCCTCTGAGCCTGTGGGGGCCATCACTCTAGCCCGTTCGTGTTCTGATGTCCAATCAATTGGGGGAGAGACGGTGGGTCGCCCTCCCTCCTCAAACTGATGAGAAGGGGCATCTCAGTCGTGTTGATCGAGGGCTCGCTCCGGACAGGTGCCCACGTTCTCGAGTCGACGCTGCAGCTCGGTCACGTCACGGAGATGGCTGTGAACGCCCGAGGCCGATCTCGATCAGCTCGGGGAGTTCGGTGTAGGCGGTCTGATCGAGGGCCAGAGGGGTGACGGCGATGAAACCGGCCGCCAGGGCGGCGATGTCGGTGCCGGCGCCGTCACCCACGGGGGCCGCCCATCGGCTGGTGACCCAGCGGACACCGTCTTCCTCTCGGTCCACCTCGTATCGGCTGATGGCGTCCGGCGCCAGACCCATGCTGGTCAGCCGATAACCGCGGGCCGCTTTGGTGTTGCGTGGAAAGTTGACGTTGAGGAGAATCCCGCCGGGCAGTGGGCTCGTGCGAAAGGTGTCGATGAGGGGTTTGGCCAAGCTCGCCGCGGTCTTCCAATCGGGCTGTGGATCGCTCCAGTCGAGTTCGAGGGAGAGGGCGATGGCGGGCAGACCGCGCAAGACCGCCTCGCGTGCGGCGCCGACGGTGCCCGAGTACCAGGCGCCGCGACCGATGTTCTCGCCTCTGTTGATCCCCGAGATGACGAAATCCGGCGGGTCGTTTTCCAGGATGACCGTCAGGCCCACCGCTGTCACCGACGCCGGAGTGGCGTCCACCGACCAGGCGGGTGCACCGCCAATCTCACCAAGGGGCTTGATGGCGATCTCGCGGCGGATGACGATGGCGTGGCCGACCCCACTCTGTTGCTCGGCCGGTCCGACCACGGTCACCCGATAGTCGGGATCCGCCGAGAGAACCTCGGCAACGGCGGCAAGCCCCGGTGAGTCGATGCCGTCGTCATTGACCAGCATGACGTGAAAGGGGACTTCGGCTTCGGTCGCTGCAGCACAGCCGGTGAGCAGCACCAATCCGGTCAGTATCGTCGAGCTTCGCCACATGAGGAGACCTCCCGCGCCTTGGTTGCGGGAGTTTAGCACCGAGTGGTTCGTGGGCGTCGCAACGTCACAACCACGAAGACACGAAGTCACAAAGGAACCACGAAGCCGTCGCGATTGGGGATTTGGAGGATGGGTTGACTGAGGGTCGTCAGACTTCGTGGAGGCGCGCTCCCGACCGGAGGGTGTCTGAAGGGCAGGCTGGAAGCCCGCCCCACAATTCATCGCAGTCTATTGTGTTGGATTTAGGAGGCGCCAGGTGATGGCACGGACGTCGTCGAAGAGGCGAATTGACGATTCGGCTACGTGTGTCATCAAGAACAACCCGGGGTGACCATGCCGGAACAGCGGTCACGGTCACGGTCACGGT
>JARFRM010000258.1 GCA_029287235.1 Thermoanaerobaculales bacterium | reverse complement strand
GCGTCGCAGATCGCCTCGACGATCTCGGCCCCGGGATCCTCCGGCACGGGTAGGCCCTCCCTTCTGCCGCAGCGCATTGTGGCACCGGGCAACCCGTCGCGGCAAGACGCCGCTTGGGCGATTCGGCCGTAGCGTGGTAGATTTCAGCCGCCGGAAACGATCGTTTTCGGTCTTTCTGTCGGTCCGGAGTCTCGATTCGTCTGGGGGCGCAACCATGGCACAACGGGTTCGCGAAGATATCCGGAATGTGGCGATCATCGCCCACGTCGATCACGGCAAGACCACCCTGGTGGACGCCATGCTGTGGCAGAGCGGGACCTTCCGCGAAAACGAGCGGGTCAACGAACGTGTCATGGATTCGGGGGATCTCGAGCGCGAACGCGGCATCACCATCCTCGCCAAGAACACCGCGGTTCGTTACAAGGGCGTCAAGATCAACATCGTCGACACACCCGGCCACGCAGACTTCGGCGGCGAGGTGGAGCGAACCCTGCAGATGGTCGATGGGGTGCTGCTGCTCGTGGACGCCGCAGAGGGGCCGCTGCCCCAGACTCGGTTCGTTCTGTCCAAGGCCCTCCAGCTCGGACTTCCGCCCATCGTGGTCATCAACAAGATCGATCGCGCCGACGCCCGAGCGGCCGAGGTCCTCGACGAGATCTATGATCTCTTTATCGATCTCGACGCCGCCGACGAGCAGCTCGATTTCCCGATCTTCTGCACCGACGCCCGCAAGGGCCTCTGCTGTACCGGAATCGACGGCGAATTCACCGATCTTCACCCTCTGATCGAAGAGATCCTCACAACCATCCCGGCGCCCCAAGGCGACCCTTCGTCGCCGCTCCAACTGCTGGTGACCAACCTCGACTACTCCGACTACCTCGGACGCCTCGCCGTCGGGCGGATCGTCAACGGCACCCTGACGGCCAACAGTACGGTTGGCATCTCGCGCGAGGACGGCCTCGGCAAGGCCAAGGTCGGGGTCGTTTACTCGCACGAGGGGCTCAAGCGAGTCGAGGTCGAGGAAGCTGTCGCCGGCGATATCGTCGCTTTGGCCGGTCTCGATGACGTCACCATCGGCGACTCGTTGGTGGACCCCGAAAACCCCCAGCCGCTGCCTCGGATCGCCGTCGACGAGCCCACCATGTCGATGGTCTTTTCGGCCAACACCTCACCCTTCGGCGGCCGCGAGGGGCAGTTCGTCACCGCGCGTCAGATCCGCGCCAGGCTCGAGAAAGAGGCGCTGCACAACGTCGCCATCCGCCTCGAGATTCTCGGCAACGACGCCTTCAACATCATGGGCCGCGGCGAGCTTCAGCTCGCCATTCTGATCGAGACCATGCGCCGCGAGGGCTTCGAACTGTCGGTGGCGAAACCTCAGATCGTCACCCGCGAGATCGACGGTCTCAAGCACGAACCCATGGAAATCGTTCAGATCGACTGCCCCGAGGAACACGTCGGGATCATCACCCAGAAGCTCGGGACCCGGAAGGGAAAGATGTCCGAAATGCACAATCCCGGGCATGGGAGGGTGCGGCTCTCGTTCCGGATTCCTTCGCGCGGACTCATCGGCTTCCGCTCGGAGTTCCTCACCGACACCCGCGGCACCGGGATCCTCAACCACCTCTTCGACGGTTGGTCGCCGTGGCAGGGTCCCATCGCCGGCCGCGCCACCGGCGCGCTGGTGTCGGACCGCCCGGGCAAGACCACGACCTATGCCCTGTATCATCTCGAACCACGCGGGACCCTGTTCATGGGCCCCGGAACCGAGGTCTACGAGGGGATGATCCTCGGCGAAAGCACCCGCGACTCCGATCTCGATGTCAACGTCACCCGTGAGAAGAAGCTCACAAACATGCGCGCCGCCGGTTCCGACGAGGCGCTGAGGCTGGCGCCGCCGCGGGAGATGACGCTCGACCGGGCGCTCGAGTGGATCGACGCCGACGAGCTCGTCGAGGTTACTCCATCGGCGGTCCGAGTTCGGAAACGGGTGCTGCCCGGCAACCAGCGGAGCAACAAGCGTAAGACTCCGGTGGGGTAGAGCGCTCGGGGCCCGTATCTCGTACGAGATGCGAATCTCTGTATGACCATCCAGACTGCCCAGCGAGACAGAACCCGGATGGACATCAATCTTCTCGATCGAGCGTCACCCGACAACGCTGCGCTACACTCCACAGCCATGTCACGCATTGAGATCATCACCATCGGGGACGAGCTGATCGATGGTCGGCTCGTCGACACCAACGCCGGCGAGCTGTCGGCCAGACTGACTGATCTCGGCTTTCGCGCCACCGAACACCGGTCCGTCGGTGATGACATGGGGGGGATGATCGAGGCGCTGCGGACCGCCGCCGACCGCGCCGATGCGATCCTGGTTTCAGGCGGTCTCGGGCCCACCGGGGACGACCTCACCGCGGTGGCGGCGGCAGCCGCATTCGGTTTGGAGATCGAACGGTCGACCGAAGCGCTCGAACACACCCGCCGGTTCTTCACCGAACGCGGGCGCGAGATGCCGCCCAACAACGAGAAACAGGCCGATCTGCCCGCAGGATCCACGGTCTTACCCAACCCGGAAGGCACGGCGGTGGGATTCCGCCTCGACGCCGGCTCGTGCCGGCTCTACTTCATGCCCGGAGTACCCCGCGAACTCAGGCGGATGGCCGAGGAGTCGGTCCTGCCCGATCTGAAGGATCGGCTCGCCGCCACACCGCCGATGGTGGCCACAATCAAGCTCTTCGGCAAGGGCGAGAGCGAGGTGGCCCACCTCCTCGACGGAATCGAGAGTGGGGTACCAGATGGGACGGATCTCATCGTCCAGTACCGTGCGACGTTCCCGGAGATCCACGTTCGACTGGTGGTCGAAAGCCGTGATCGCTCCGCCGCCGCCGCGGTTCTCGATGATCTGGTCGAAGACGCGCGGCAGCGTCTCGGTCATCACGTCTTCGCAGTCGGTGGGCCACGGCTGGACACGGATTATCCCGCCTTCGCCGCCACGACCCTCGCCGACGCCGGAATGACGCTCGCCGCGGCAGAGATCGCCAGCGCCGGTTCGGTGGCGAAGATGCTCGGATCATCCGACCCGGGCCGCCGGTGTCTGCGGGGCAGTCTGGTCGCGGCCGATCTCGGTGTATTGAGGGATCAGCTCCGGCCGGCAGGTGTCTCTGCGGAAGCCGTGGCGGAGGCCGTTCGGCTGCGATTCGGGTCGTCGATCGGAGTCGCCACCTTCGGTTCGGCGGAAGCAACCGGAGACGATCGCCCGGGAACTCTTACGGTGGCGGCTACCGGACCCGGAGGGACTCGGAGTCGAGAGCTTTACTTTCCCATTGATCACGACCGATTCCAGCGGCTCGCCGCGTACGCCGCGTTGAGGTTGGCTGTGGGAATCTCGAGGATTTGAGCTACCGCTATCTGCTGAACCGCGCATCGAGTATCGAGAGTCGAAGGTCCCCACCTACCAGTACGTCGTTGTCAGCGCAACCGGACCGTGGATGGTGGCGCAGCAGGCGAGGCGTTCGTCGTCACCGGCGTGCATGGAGGCGAGGATTTGCTTCTCTTCACTCTCCATGGAGCTGAGGTTCTCCGCACCGTTGAGGATCTTGACACGGCAGAAACCACACAGGGCGACGCCGTCGCACGACTGCCCGAGTCCCAGTCCGGTCTGGTGGATCGCATCCATCAAATTCGACTCGTGGACGACAACGACCTCACGTCCAGACGGCTCGCACCTGACGGTCGCGGTTGCCATCTTGAACTGACTCAGATCCACGCGTTCCTCCCCGATGCCGAACACCGGCCGTGCAGGTGTCGAGGGATTGTATCCGATCCGGGTGGTTCAGATTTTCAACCTGACCGCGCGTGGCGGGTTGCCCGGCACGACCACCGGCGCAAGGGTTTGACTGTCGAGTTCGGTACAGAGCGCAAGATCGTCGCTCTGACCAAGACGGCGCAGTCGTCTCGCCCCGTCACAGTCGAGCAGCCGTTCCCGCACCTCCCCGAAAGCCATCCTTCGAGCTCTCAAAATCTCAGCCCCCCGAGTTCACGACCTTGATCATGAAAGCGTACTCCTCGGCTCGCTCTTTGTACTCATCGTATCGGCCGCTCGCACCACCGTGGCCCGCGTCCATGTTGGTACGAAGAACCAACGGGTTGTCATCGGTCTTGAGAGCGCGGAGCTTGGCCACCCATTTGGCCGGTTCGAAGTACTGGACCTGAGAATCGTGAAGACCCGCGGTCACCATCATCGCCGGGTAGTCCCTGGCCTCGACCTGATCGTAGGGCGAGTACGACAACATGTAATCGTAGTACACCTCGTCATCGGGGTTGCCCCACTCGTCGAACTCGCTGGTGGTCAGCGGAATCGATTCGTCGAGCATGGTGGTGATCACATCCACGAACGGCACGTGGGCGACGATCCCGGCGAAGAGCTCGGGCTCCATATTGCTGACGGCGCCCATGAGCAGACCGCCGGCGCTTCCACCCCGCGCCACCAGCCGGTCCGGCGAGGTGTACCCCTCATAGATCAGAAACCGCGCGCAGTCGATGAAATCGGTGAAGGTGTTCTTCTTGTCGAGGAGCTTGCCGTCCTCGTACCACGAACGGCCCATCTCGGTTCCTCCACGAATGTGGGCGATGGCGTAGCTGAATCCGCGATCGAGCAGGCTGATGACATCGGGATTGAAGACCGGATCGGTACTGTAGCCATAGGAGCCGTAGGCGTAGAGCAGAAGCGGCGCCGAGCCGTCGAGCACGAGATCGGCGCGGCGAACGATCGACAGAGGCACCACGACTCCGTCACGTGCCGGCACCATGACCCGCTCGCTGAGGTAGTTATCGGGGTCATACCCCCCCAGCACCTCGGTCCTCTTCTTGAGTTCACGCGCTCCGGTTGTCATGTCGAAGTCGTAGATCGAAACCGGAGTCGTCAACGATGTGTAACCGAAACGAAGGACGTTGGAGTCGTACTCACGATTGTCATCCACCCAGACATCGTGAGCGGACTCGCCGAACTCGATCACCTCCCTCGAGCCGTCTCGGAAATCGACCACCGCGAGCCGGTTGAGTGCATCCGACCGCTCGGTGAGCACCATGAAGTCCTGGAATACCTGGACCCCTTGCAGCAGGACATCCTCGCGGTGGGGCGTGACATCGCGCCAGTTGCCGCGACCGGGGCCTGTCACCGGCGCCTCCATGAGGCGGAAGTTCGTGGCGTCGAGATTGGTTCTGATCAGGAACCTGTCGCCGTGGTGAGCGACGTGATATTCCACACCCCGCTCGCGAGGCTCGACGATGATCGGCTCGGCCTTGGGGTCATCCGCGTCGAGGATTCGTACCTCGGTGGTCAGCGTGTGGTTCGACTCGATGAGGATGAAACGGTCGGACGCCGTCTTTTCGATGTTGACGTTGAAGGTCTCGTCGTCTTCCTCAAACATCAGAACATCGGCGGCCGCATCGGTCCCCAGCACGTGACGCCGTACCTGATACGAGCGCAAGGTCTCGGAATCCTGTTTTGTGTAGACGAGGGTCCTGCCGTCGTTGAACCACTCGGCGTCACCGGTGACATCGGAAATCTCGTCGAGCAGGTGAACACCGGTCCCGAGATCCCGGAACTTCAGGGTGTATTTGCGACGGCCGACGGTGTCGATGCGATACACCATGACGTCGCTTTCGGGACTCACCTGAATCCGGCCCGCAGAACAGAACTCGTGGCCCTCGGCAAGCGCGTTGACATCGAGGAGAATCTCCTCCTCGGCGTTCGCCTCATCCTTGATCCGGCAGTGGATCTCGTACTCCTTGCCGTCTTCGGTCCGGTGATAGTAGAGCCAACCGTGATCGGCGGCCGGGACGCTGGAGTCGGTCTGCCTGATCCGACCCTTGATCTCGTCGAAGAGCTCAGCCTGGAGTGGTGCGGTCTCCAGCATCACCGTGTCCATGTAGGTGTTCTCGGCCTCGAGGTAGGAAATGACCTCTGGGTTTTCACGTTCGCGAAGCCAGTAGTAGTTGTCGACCCGGACGTCACCGTGGGCCTCGAGCTCGTGGGGAACCACCTCAGCCACCGGGGGTTGCGGAACCGCTTTGGAACATGTCATCAGAATCGCAACCCCCACCACAACAAGACAAAGCGCCAGGACTTTCATTGGATGCCCCCCGAAAATGCAGACAACGAGCGGACCGACACTCGTTGCCGCAGAAGTGTAACTCAGCCTCGATGCAAAGATCGTTTCTCAGAAAGTCAGGATCGGGCGGGTGTAAAACCCGCCCCTACGAATCATGTAAGAAAGTACCGTAGGGGAGGGTTTTAGCCCGACCTTCTCACCAATTTTCGTCACGAGGGCGTCGAGGCGCTGTGCACAGCTGGGATTTCTCATCTTCGGGCGCGGAGGCGTACTCTGCAGTACGTTGAGCACCCGGAGATGAGAAATCACAGCTGGGTGCTGTG
>JARFRM010000256.1 GCA_029287235.1 Thermoanaerobaculales bacterium | reverse complement strand
CACAGCACCCAGCTGTGATTTCTCATCTCCGGGTGCTCAACGTACTGCAGAGTACGCCTCCGCGCCCGAAGATGAGAAATCCCAGCTGTGCACAGCGCCTCGACGCCCTCGTGACGAAAATTGGTGAGAAGGTCGGGCTAGGGATTCGTATCGAGTCGCCGGAGGAGGGCCTCAACGGCCGTCAGCGAGGTTTCGGGAATCCACAGAACAACCCGGTACACCACTGAAGGACCGATCCGCCCCCACGTGATTGCCGTGGCCCACCTTGGCTCGGAGCTCTTGATGAGTCCTTCGGGCTCACCATCGGCCTCGGGGTCATACTTCTCCGGCTCGAGGACCTCGGTGATGGCCCTTCGTGCAGGGAACGCGAGCCAGATCGAGGTTCGGTCTTTCAGATCGCCCTGGCCGAGGACGAGGATCAGTCGGTCGCCAAACTCCTGGATCTGTGGTCCCACGGGGAGGATGAGGGCCTCGGGATCACCGGGGGCTCGGTGGATGTGGTGATAGTGATCGTCCTCTTGTCTCAGGTGCTCGGCGATTCTGACTACGGTGTCGGTGAGTCGCCTGGGAAACCCGCCGCTGCTGCGAATCGGGATATCGCCTTCGAGATCGATCCGGAGGCGATCCGTCAAACCGGATGCAGAACCGGGTTGCGTTCTCCAGTCGATCTTCCACTCCGTGCCGCGCCGCCACGCCTGCCAGCTCCTGATCAGCCCCACGGGAACGGCCAGGACCACCAGCGACAGGAATCCCAACATGAACGAGACACAGCCGCGTCGTGACTTCAAGCTGCGTTTCACCTCGAGCGGCAGATCTTCGGGTGCGTTCATTCTCGGGTTCTACCGCGGCCGAGGGGTGGATTGAAGAGAGGCTTGACATACGCGAGGTAGGCGATGAAAGAGCCCCAGATCACGAGATGAAAGGCCACGTGCACCCAGGGTGATGCCGGCCACAAGGTCTCGAACAGCCGGCCCTGCTCCGACAGCACCCCCTTGATCTCGAAGAGTTCAACGGGGTCGACGACGGCGAAGGTGAGAGCCGACGACAGCCCGGCAACGGCGCCGGTCGCGATCGCCGTCCACCAGGCCCAGGGTTCGCCGCGAGCGGTTCCCCATGCCAGTGCCCCGCTCAGGACCAGGACCCCCGCCCAGCAGGCGGCGCCCGCGGCCCCCGACAGAAGGAATCCGAAGAACGGAAAGACAAATCCGTAGGCCGGCATGGCAATGATGCTCAGACCCCCGAGGGCATATGCGACCGCCAGCGCGAGGAGTCTCTGCGGGCAGCGATCCGTCCAGCAGGGAATCGGGCTGCGAGCTCGGCAGGTGGCGACGACGTCGGGCGACCGGTAGAAGAGGACAAAGGCGCCGGGCAGGAGGACGTAGATCATGCTCAGGAACAGGTTGATGCCGAGTGCGACCATCCGAGCGTCACCGGCGTCGAGACCCGAACCCGCACCGAGATCGCGCCACACACCGGGAAGGAACCACCACGAAAACACCATGGTGCAGAAGCCTGTGATCAGCCACACCCAGGACAGCGACAGGGTCAACGCCTGCGCCCAGCACCTGGCCCGAATCGAACCGATGCCGAGGGCGATGAAGATCGCCGCAAGAGCGGCATAGAGGGCCAGCGAAGAAACCACCAGCTGAATCTCCACCATCGGAGAGAAGGTCACCGCGACCAGAGTCAGGGGAACGAGGGCCGCGAAGGCGAGGCCGATGAGGATCTCGACCGCGCCGAACACGACCAGCCCGGCACCGCGATCGCGGTGGATTCCGGCCGGGACGGGGGTTTGTGCGTCGCTCATTCGCTGCCCTGTATTATCCATCAGAAACGGACGTGCCGGGAGGTGGGGACGACCCTCTTTTCGCACCTTGTTGTGCTACCGTGAGGCACCGATCGGCGGAGACATGAAGCTCGTTATTCAGATCCCAGCCTGGAACGAGGAGGAGCACCTGGCCGAGGCCGTGGCGGCGCTCCCGCGGGAGGTTGCGGGCTTTGACGAAGTCGAGTTCCTGGTCATCGACGACGGCTCCGACGACCGTACCGCCGAGGTGGCCCGAGACGTGGGAGCAACCGCGGTCCGGCTTCCGGTTCACCGCGGTCTGGCGGTGGCGTTCGCCGCGGGGATCGACGCCGCCCTCGAGCGCGGCGCCGACGTCATCGTCAACACCGATGCCGATGGCCAGTACGACGCACGAGACATCCCGGCGCTGGTGGCGCCGATCCTCGACGGTAGCGCGCAGATGGTGATCGGCGATCGACAGGTTCACACCATCCGACACTTTTCGGCGGCAAAGAAGATCCTCCAGAAACTCGGTTCGTGGGTCGTCCGCAAGCTCTCGCGAACCGAGGTCACCGATGCGACCTCGGGCTTTCGGGCCGTTTCGAGAGCCGCAGCCCTCAAGCTCCACGTCTTCACCCGCTTCACCTACACATTGGAGACCATCCTCCAGGCCGGGGAGGCGGGTCTCAAGGTGGTGTCGATCCCGGTGCGCACCAAAGCCGAGGAGACGCGCCCATCGCGCCTTTTCAGCAGCAACACCGGCTATGTGCTGAGATCTCTGGAGAGCATCGCGCGGATCGTCGTTCTCTACAACCCGCTGCGGATCTTCCTGCGACTCGGCGCCGTACCCGTCGTGCTCGGCCTCGTCTTGATGGTCCGGTTTCTCTACTTCTACGTGACTGCCCATTCGCCGGCGGGCCACATCCAGTCGCTGATCCTCGCGGTGATTCTCATCACCGTCGGCGTCCAGGTATGGGTGGTGGGTGTGGTCGCCGATCTCATTGCCGTCAACCGGCGCCTGCTCGAGGAGGCCGTGGAGAGGCAGCGCGAAAGCCTCGGCCGTGAGCGCTGAGGTCAGCCGCCGAGCAGAATGAACCGGCCATCGGAAACCCGCGCGTCTCGAGCGGGGCGCCGCGTTGTCGGTGCGGTCGTGGCCGTCGTTCTGGTGGCGGGGGTTCTCTATCTGGCGCGACCCGTAACCATCTGGGAGCTGCTGACCACCGGCGATCCCGTTCTGCTGGTTTTGGCCATGATCGCGGCGGGCGCCGCTCTGGTGATGCGGGGTCTTCGGTTGGTGGCGCTCATGCCGCCCGGTGAACTGCGCATCGGTGAGAGCACCATCGTCGCGGCGGCGGCCCAGGCGGCGGCGCTCTTCGCACCGGCCCGGGTCGGTGAATTCGCCCTGCCGTGGCTCTTGCGCCGCGTCACGGGCCGTGACCTTGCCGCGGGGGTCGGGACCCTGTTGGCGGCTCGCGCCCTCGATCTGGCCGGGCTCGGCCTCTGGGCCGGTTGGGCGATCCTCGCCATCTGGGGCTGGACCGAGCCCGTCGCCCTGATGGTTGCCGTGGCCCTCGTGGCGCCGCCGCTGATGTTGCCCGCGACCTTGAGGATGATCCACCGCCTCGCCCTGCGGTGCCTCGCGCCTCGGGGGCGACGTGGTCGAAGATGGGCCCGACGGAGTCGGCGGCTCGTCGTCGGGGTGACCGAGCTCCAACGGCGCCCGGGCAGACTGGCGGCGGCGATGGTCGCTTCGCTCGCCATGTGGGCGTGTCTGTGGGCCCTCGCGTGGTTTCTGCTCGCGGCCATGGGCTACCGCTGGCCCGCAGCCGAGGTGGTGGCGGGATCGGCCGCCGCTTCGCTCAGCAATCTGCTGCCGGTCAACGTGATCGGCAACATGGGCACGCTGGAGGCGGGTTGGACGGCCGCGTTCACCGCCCTTGGGGTGCCGGTGTCGGTGGCCGCCGCCACCGGACTCGCCAGTCACCTTTGGGCGCTGGTCTTCGCCGCCGCCTACGGAGCCGTCGCCTGGTTCGTCCTCACCCGACGCAACCCACACCAGTCGATTTGAGCCGAAAGGTTCCATCGCAGTTTCACCGCAAAGCTCGCCAAGCACGCCAAGGCCATCGCAAAGACCATCGCAATGTCGACCCATCGCACCATCGCACGGAGAAACCGCAGATGGACGCAGATTCCATCGCACGATCGCAGCATCTCATCAACGGAATACTGCAAAGAACGGTTGTTGGAGAACGCTTCCGGCATGCCCCCACAACAAACGATGCACGGCTTGTGGGGCGGCCATCCTGGCTGCCCTTCAGTTCCCTGCCGGTCAGGGGGGCGATGCACGAAGTCAGATGCCGTTCGAGATACGGATACCAGGTTTCCAATGCGATGCTTTGCGATCGTCTTTGCGAACTTCGCGTTCTTTGCGTTTCAACTCTGCGATGTCTTGGACCGCTTTGTGTCTTGGAGCCTTCGTGTTTGCGACGGTGCGATGGCCCCCAGTTTCTCTCAGCGTGAGCGTGGTTCCTTGGAGGGATTGCCCTCGAGGCGTTTGGCTTCCTCCCACAAGGCATCCTGCTCCTCGAGGCTGAGCTCTCTGAGGTTGTCGCCTCGGGCCCGGGCCTGGGCTTCCATGCTCTCGAATCGGCGCTTGAAGGTCGTGTTGGTCCTCTGCAGGGCGGTTTCAGGCTCGACGCCGAGGTGCCTCGCCAAGTTCGCCATGACAAAGAGCACGTCGCCCATCTCGTCGCGAGCCCGATCCGAGGCGGCACCGCCGCCGTCGTCGAGCTCGTGTTCGAGCTCATCCATTTCCTCGCGCATCTTGGTCATGACGTCCGCGGGTTTGCGCCAGTCGAATCCGACGGCCGCCGCTTTCTCGGTCATGCGAAAAGCCTTGAGCAGACCCGGGAGCGCCGCGGGCACGCCGTCGAGGACCGAGTTGGTTTCCTGGCCTTCGCGCTCGTCCCGCTTGATGTCCTCCCAGTTGCGGAGGACCTCATCGGCATCCTCGACCTCGCGGTCGCCGAAGACGTGCGGGTGGCGCCGGACCATCTTGTCGCTGATCCCGTTGCAGACGTCGTCGAGATCGAACCAGCCGTTCTCGCGGCCGACGCGGGTCATGAAGACGATTTGAAGGAGCAGGTCGCCCAGCTCCTCGCAGAGCTTGCCGGGCTCGTCGGCGACGACGGCCTCGGCCACCTCGTGCGCTTCCTCGAGGAGGTAGGGGGCCAGGGTTGAGAGGGTCTGCTTGCGGTCCCACGGGCAGCCGCCCGGGTCGCGCAACCGGTCCATGATCTGACAGAGGCGGTCAAAGGAATCTGACATGAGGCCCGTATTCTAGCCCGACCTTCTCACCGATTTCCTACTGCGGCCGACGATGCACAGCACCCAGCTGTGATTTCTCATCTCCGGGTGCTCAACGTACTGCAGAGTACGCCTCCGCGCCCGAAGATGAGAAATCCCAGCTGTGCACAGCG
>JARFRM010000234.1 GCA_029287235.1 Thermoanaerobaculales bacterium | reverse complement strand
GTCGGCCGAGTTGGAGACCACCGCGAGGGCGCCCGAAACCGGGGGATCGAAGCCGAAGACCTCGGAGAGCACGTTCTCGTAGCGGATGCTCGCGCCTGCGGCGAGGGTGAAGACGTCCGACTGGGTCGGGTCCGAGTTGTTGGCGCCGCGGGGCAGCCAGAGGAAGGCGTAGCTTGTTGCCGCCGAACCTGAGTTGTTGATGTCGACATCGGTCTGGAAGAACGAGCCTTCCGCACCGGCTGCGAGGGCGGCGGCGGGGATGAAGTAGCTTTCGGCAAAGCTCTGTCCGAGGGTGACGGTCACGTCCTGGCTCGCCGTGTCCTGGCCGGCGGCGTTGGCCGCTGTCAGGGTGACGGTGAAGGTCCCGGCGCTCGCGAAGACGTAGGAGGGGTTCTGCTCCGAGCTTGAACCGCCGTCACCGAAGTCCCAAACCCACGAAGTCGGGGCGCCGGTGGAAGTGTCCGTGAACTGAACCGCCGCACCGGTGGTGGGCGCCGCGGGGGTGTAGGAGAATGCGGCCACCGGGGGATTCGAACTCACAGAGATCGGGCTGGTGACGACGCCATAGTCGTTGGTTTCGTCGGGATCTGTGTCCGCATCACCGGAGAGCCAGCCCTGACTCCTGGTAGTGAACTCTTCTGCGCTGCCGAAGACACCGCGCACCGTTCCGCCGTCCTGGATGGCGGAGATGAGGGGCTCACCGTCGGCCTGGGCGAGCATGATCACGGGGGTGGTGACCAGTCCACCGAGAGCGCCGGCGCCGAGATTGATGACGCATTTGTCATCGGCGGGGAAGTCGCTGCACTGGTCGGTGTTGACGATGATGGTCGCCACCGCTCCGGCCTGCTCGGCGTTGAAGGCCTTGACGCCGAACTCACAGCCGCCGCGACGAAGCAATGCGACGTTGCCCGGGGTGAAATCCACCAGGGCTTCGCAACCCTCGTTCGGGGCGGCAGAGCCGTCATCGACGAGCTCCCACTCGGTCTCCAGGGGGTCCGGAATCAGGGAAACGCGGCCGCCGAAGCAGTTGTCGTTGATGTACTCGCAGATGTCCTCCTCCTCGCTGTTGACGAGTGCGTCGCAACCGCCGCGGCCGTAGAGGCTGTAGGTACTCGCATCGAGCACAAAAACGTTGTTCGGGGTCGTTCCCGACCATGCCCTGACGAGCGAAGCGGGTTCGGTGACTTCGATCGTGCCCGTTCTGGGCTCTTCCATCGGAATCGTCAGGTCGTAGGAAAACGAGGCGCTGACACCCGAGTCGAGGCCTTCGACGGGGTTGGCGTCGGTGTCGTCATCGTCACGCTGCAACTGGAACCAAAGGTCTTCACAGAAGTAGTCATCCCAGAAGAGCAGGGGGGCGTTGCCCAGGGTGTCGGTGCCCTCGGCCGATTCCTGAATTGCAATCCACATTTCGCCATCGCCGTTGACATAGTCGTCGATGAAGACATCCATGCCCATTGGCGCAACGAACCATGAGTTGATGTAGGCGCTTCTTGCCGTATCCGGGCCGGCGTTGGCATAGCTGACGGTCACCGTGAACTCCGAACCCGGCGAAACCGAGGTCGGCTGCGTGGCGCTGGTCGAAATGTCCGATTCCGACGGCAGTTGCGCTTGTACCGACGGCGCGATGGCCAGGCAAACGCCGAGCACGATGAGTGCCGGGATCGCAGTACTGTGATTACTTGATCTCTTCATGTTCCCCTCCTGAAAGGATTCATTGTTGCAAGTTCGCCACGCAGAGCTGCAAACTTCATCTGCACGGCCGATTCCAAGATTTTTCACCGCGCGATTCTAGCATCGAACGCCGTAAATAAGAATCCCCTTCGGGAGAAAGAGGATGGCGCCGATTCTGAATGGAGGCAAAGCGGCCGCACGGGCCGGGTGGTCAAATGCCTCAACCACCGCCGCCGGCGCCGCAGGGCGCAGGCGCGCCGCAAGACGCAGATGCGGTTGCCGAGGACCCCGCCGCAAATGTCGAGAGAATCCGTTCGGTTTCGCTGCTGTCGCACTCGGGACATTTCGTGGCGTTCTTCGGCGTCGTCATGGGCTGAAGACGGGCGAAGAGACACCCGCAGGCGGTGCATCGATATTCATAGATAGGCATTTCCCGATCCGTTCGGTATGCGGTCAGCCCTCGGTCTTGAGGGCGGCGTTTTCAATCTCGATGCGGCCCTGCAGGATCGCCTGGTGTTCGCGGTCGACGCGCAACTCGAGCGAGTCGCAGACATTTCTGCAGATGGTGAAAACGCCCTCGTCAATGATTCTGTAGTAGACGTTGAGACCCTCGCGGCGGCAATCGACGAGTCCGGCCCGTTTGAGCACCGAAAGGTGTTTGGAGACGTTGGCCTGGGATCCGCCGACATTTTCCAATATCTCTGAAACACAGCGCTCGCCGTGGTGGAGGCTGTGGAGAATCTTGAGGCGTGTCGGATCGGCCATGGCCTTGAGCACCTCGGCGATCCGGTTGAGTAGTTCGTCGGAAGCTATCAATTTTTTCTCCATGGTATATACTCCGCCATCACTATTTAGGAATATACTCCGTAATACACACTCCGTCAATCTATTCGCAGGTCCAACGTGCGATTTGGCCTCATTCTTAAAGGGGCTGTCGGCGAGATGCTAACCTTCGGAACCAACGCCTGCGGGAGGGAAGAATGTCGACCATCTTCGAGAGCATAGTCCGTGGCGAGATCCCGTGCCACAAAGTCTGGGAGGACGATCACCATCTGGCCTTCCTCGACATCAACCCACGGGTCGAGGGACACACCCTGGTGATCCCCAAGAAACCGTGGGATGAGGTCTTCGCCATGCCTGAGGAAGACTACGATGGGCTGTGGAGAGCCGCCCGGACCGTGGCCCATCATCTCGAGCGGCGCACCGGCTGCGCGCGTGTGGTCGTGGTGATCCTCGGCTACGAGGTGCCGCACGTCCACATCCACCTCATGCCGACGAATCGGCTCGAGGACTTTCCGTTCCCTCCCGTCGACGGGGCGGCGGTGGCGAAGCTTGGCGAGACAGCCGAGTTGTTGGCATGGGACTCAGAAGAGGGCTGACGTTCCGTAGGACTCGTCGTCAGGCTTGACCCGCGGCGCGATGAGGGTGAGAATGAGCGCCATGCCGGAGTGGCGGAATGGCAGACGCAGCGGACTCAAAATCCGCCTGGGGCAACTCAGTGAGGGTTCGAATCCCTCCTCCGGCACCAGGCTTCGTTCTCGACCATGGGAGAGAACGAAGCCTGTCACGGCGTAGCCAGA
>JARFRM010000204.1 GCA_029287235.1 Thermoanaerobaculales bacterium | reverse complement strand
CAAGCAACGTGTCAAGGAGAGCCAGCCGAGGGTGGTCAGCCAACACACCTACAGCGGTTTCTACGGCGGATTCCGCTATGGCGGCCCGGGTTGGGGCTGGGGCTATGGCTGGGGTTGGCCCGCCTACTACCCGATCTATGCACCCGTCGTGGTGCCGCCTCCGGGGATCGACTGGGGGCCCGGCGACGGCGAATGGGGTCAACCTGTCGCCGTTCCGTACGACGATCTTGTGACGACGTTCCCCGAGCACATCTCCAATGACTATCTGCCGCAGGACTACCCGGGCGCCGAGCAGATCCCCGACATGGGCGCCGCCGGAGGCTCACCCACTGACTTCATCGACATCCCTGCCGGGGCTCGGCGAGAGATTGCTGCGCCGGAGATGGACCAGGGATTCGAGGTCGAGATGGACTTTGCCGAACCGGTGGTCGACCCCGGCTTCGGTTTCGACGACTTCGACTGGTAGGGGAGAGATGATGAAGAGCACACTCGTACTGATCGGGGTCCTCACCCTTGCGCCGACTTTGGTTCCGGCTCAAGACGCATCGGGGGCACCGCCGTATCTACTGGTCATCGATGGTGAGGTCGACAAATCCGCCATCGGATCCTGGTCGAAGGCGGTTGTTACCCTCGTCGGGGCGCACGACGCGCATCCCGACGGGACCAACTGGGCGGCCTTTCGCGAGCTCACCGGCGGTCCCGACATCAGGGTCGGCTTTTTCCACGGTTTCTCCAAACTGGCCGAGCTCGACGAGTGGACATCCAACAGAAAGATCCTCGTCGATGTCCTCGGTCCGATCGAGGGAGGCGCGGTCAAGGACACGTTGTCCCGTGGGGTGGTCTCATCCGACCGGGTGGCTTCGTTGGTGAATGAGCTGTCCCGGCCTTGGACCGGGGCCGCGGCGCCGAACTATCTCTGGGTGGCCACGGTCCGGGTCGCCGATGGCAAGATGACGGAGTACGCGGCGCTGGCGAAACGGGTGCGGCGCGCCTTCGATGAACACGCCGGAGATGTCCACTGGTTGTGCTACGCCAACGCCATCGGTGGTGACGGTTCCGAGTTGGTCTACTACTACGGCTTCGACACGTTCGCTGAAGTCGACTCGTGGCCTTCCCGTCGCGGGGTCCTGTCCGCCGCTCTCGGGGAGCGCAATGGCGGGCGACTGGCTTCGGCTCTGGAGGCCATCACCGAAACCACCACGAGCCTGTGGAGGCTCGAGCCCGAGCTCAGCCGGCTTGGGAGTGAATAGATCCCCTTCGGCTGGATTTCGTATATGATCCTCACTTGGGAAGATTTTCCTAACCATGATGACTGCAAGGACTTCCAGGACCCCAAGCATCGACGGTGAGGCCTTCATCAACCGCGAGTTGAGCTGGCTCCGGTTCGCACGAAGGGTCCTCGAGCTCGCTCGCGATCCCGAGGTGCCGCTTCTCGAGAGGGTGAAGTATGCCGGCATCCTCGGCATGCTCCATGACGAGTTCTTCATGAAGCGGATGAGCGGGCTCAAGCGCCAGATCCAACGTGGGGTCAAGAAGATCTCCATCGACGGCCGATCGCCTCGGGAGGAGTACGAAGCCTGCCGCGAGGAGATTCTCGCGCAGGTTGATGAACTCGCCGAGGTGATGCGGGATCAGATCCGACCCTCGCTGTCCGAATCGGGCTATCCGATTCTCGACCACGCCGATCTCGGCACCGATCTCCAGGCTGAGCTCGAAGCCTATTTCAAGCGGGCCGTCCTGCCGATTCTCACGCCGTTGGCGGTGGACACCGAACACCCCTTCCCCTTCATTTCGAGCCTCGGACTCAACCTGGCCGTGGTGATCAGGGAAAAGAAGCGTGAACGGTTCATCCGGATCAAGGTGCCGTCCAACAGGCAACGTTGGGTTCCGCTGGCCGATGGTCTGGGATGCGTTCCCCTCGAGCAGGTGATCGCGGCGAACCTCGGGTTGTTGTTCCCCAGTGCGAAGATCGGACCGGTGTATCTCTTCAGGCTCACCCGGGGTGCCGAGGCCGAAGAGGGTGGCGGCCCCAACCTCGATGATCCAGGCGTATTGACGACGCCCGGGAGCATCGTTGAACAGGTGGCATCGGAGCTCAAGGCACGGAAATTCGCGGGAGAGGTGAGGCTGCAGGTCTCGGCTGAAATGCCGAAGAAGATGCGAGAGTGGCTGCGCGGTCAGCTCGATTGTCTTCCCGATGAGGTTTATCAGACCGACAATCTCCTCGGGATGGCCGATCTTCTTCGGTTGAATGTGCCCAACCACGACGAGCTTCGCTACCCTCGCCACAACCCGGTGTCGCACCCTCGACTTCGGGAATCCTCCATGCGGGAGCCTGACGCGATCTTCCGCGAGATCTGCCGAGGGGACATTCTCGTCCACCACCCGTACCAGAGCTTCGACAGCTCGGTCCTTCATTTTATTGAATCGGCGGCCATGGACGAACAGGTGTTGGCCATCAAGCTGACGATCTACCGCACGTCGAGTGATTCCCCGATCATTGCGGCCCTCCTCGAGGCCGCGCGGCGAGGAAAGCAAGTGGCCGTGCTGGTGGAGATCACGGCGCGCTTTGACGAAGCGCCCAATATCGCGTGGGGCCGACTGCTCGAGAAAGAGGGCGTCCATGTCTCGTATGGTGTCGAGAAGCTCAAGACCCACGTCAAGCTGGCGCTCGTTCTCAGGGAGGAGAGCGACGGGATCCGCCGGTATGTCCACGCCGGAACGGGCAACTACCACACCGGGACCGCGCGCATCTATGAGGATCTCGGGATCCTGAGCTGCGACCCGGAGCTTGGCGCGGATGTGGCGGCGGTTTTCAACGAGCTCACGGGCGCCACACCCTTCCAGGACTATCGCAAGCTCCTCGTGGCCCCGAGGTTCATGAGAGATCGATTCTGCGAGCTGATTCGGCGAGAGATCGAACACGCCGAGAACGGCCGACCGTGCGGCATCAAGGCCAAGATGAATCAACTCCAGGATCCGGCCCTGGTCCGTGAGCTCTATCAGGCGAGCCGCGCAGGGGTGCCCGTCAGTCTCAACGTTCGTGGATTGTGTATCTTGAAGCCCGGTGTCCCGGGCCTTTCCGAGACCATCCGCGTGTTCTCGGTGCTCGGTCGTTTTTTGGAACATGGGCGTATCTACTGCTTTGAGAATGGTGGAGATTCCGAGATCTACATCGGTTCGGCGGACTGGATGAAGAGGAACCTCGATCGGCGGGTCGAATCCATGGCGCCGGTCACGGATGACGTCCTGAGAAACGAAATCAAAGTCATTCTCGATGTCCTCGAGAACGACAACCACACCGCGTGGGATCTCCAGACGGATGGAAGCTATGTCCGGAGAAAACCGCAAGACGGGGAGCCGACCCGTGCGGCGCAGCAGGAGTTCATCAGGCTCGCGGAAAGCACGTGAAGATGATGAATTATGAACTATTCAATGGGGGCTTCCTTCGACGGGGCAAATTGACTCACGTGCAAAGCCAGAAGTAGGTGAGCGATTCTGAAGGGCAGGCAAGATGCCTGCCCCACAAGTGCTCGATCCCTTGTGGGGGCGGGCTTCCAGCCTGCCCTTCAGAGTTCTTCAAGAAGTTCCGGCGTTTTACGGTAGTTCCTACCCACTCTTGCAACGGTAGTCGGATGCGAGGTCATTCATAATTCATATTTCATAATTTGTCTTTCGAGCGTCAGCTCTTGGGCTCGAGCGCCCCCTCGTTCACCCAGTGCTCGAAGAGGCGGAAGATCCGATAGCCGTCAACGACAGCGCCCTTCTCGATCTCGATGGGTGCCTTGCCTTCGATGGCCTGAACCCAAACGCCGTTGACGAAGTCCGCATCATCTTCGTCAGGGAGACCGGAGGGCTGTTTGCCGGTTGCGGCAAACCGACCCTCGTCCGCGATGATCGCTGCTGCGCGGTTGAACTCGTCGTAGCGGCGCATGCCTTCCATCAAGAGCGCAATCACCGCGATTCCGTCAACATCGCCCTCCGACCGTGTGGTCTCCAGCGGTTGGTTGACAAAAATGAATCTCCCGAGGACCGGTCGTTCGAGAAGTTGGTAGATCGCGGTCTCTCCGGTCAACCTTCCCGTTTTGGCGTCGAGCAACATCCCGTCCCGCAAGGTGATGCTGGCGGTCGAGTTGCCGGCACCGTCGAGGACCGTGAGAGTTCCTTCCACCCTGGAGTCGGCGAGATTCTGCATGAGGTTCGGGAGACCGAAGAGGGAGAGATCACCGGAAAGGGACGTGATCGTGTCTTGAGGGTCGGTCGCGCTATCGAGCGAGACCCCGGTGCCGAGCTTGGTCAGACAGTAAGCGGCGGTATTGGCGAACTCCTCGCCGGGGTAGTCGCGAACAATCCTGTCGTAGACCTTACGGATCTTGGGCGTGTCCGTGCCCGAAAGGCTCTCGAACAGGTGCTCGAGGTTTCGGGTCCTTCTCGAGGTCTTGACCGACACGCCGAAGACCTTGACCGGCAGCTCGCCGTCAATCGCCTCGACGATTCGACCGACGGTCTCCGAGTCGCCGGTGAGATCCTGTCCCGCGAGCATGGCCAGACGCGCCATCGTGTCGCCGAGGCCCGGGCGACGGTTGAGCCCGTGAGTCACGACGCATCGTCGGGCTTCCTTTGCGTCGAAGTGAATCAGGGCCTTGATGGCCGTGTCCAGCAGTGAGTGGATTTCATCGGCCCCGTGCGCCGTCTTTTCGTTCTGAAGTGCCAGATCCTCGAGCTCGCTGACCCGGGCAACCAGAGTTTTCACCGCCCGGGGGTGGTCGATCTGACCGAGCGCCGAAAGAGCCTCACGGACCATCGGCAGCTCACCACCGGGGACCGAGGCACGGACCAGGACGTCGATCTCCTTTTCGATCTCGTCCTCCTCGGTTGCGGGGACTGAGCGCAGGAGGTAGATCAGATTGCGTTGGACGTACCAGGGTTGGGGGACGTCTCCGGAGAGGGAATCATCGAGGACCTTGATCGTTGTCTCGCGGGATTCTTCTCCGTGAATCGTCAGCAACCGGAGGATGAGGCGTCGCCGATCGCGTCGCTCTTCGATCAACAGATCCTGGATCAGATTGTCGACCTGGAGAGTGGGGAAGAAGTTGAGCACTCGACGCAAGAGAAGCTTCTTGTCCTCCCGGTCGACGTATTTTCGCAGCTGCGGCTCCTCCAGCTTGCCGGCGGTTTGATCGATGATGTTTGCGGCGATCGATGGATCAACCTCTTTCTTGGAGATCATCCGTTGGGCGAGGTCGAGAACCGTCACCGCCCTTCCGAGTGCGCCGCTGTTGAACTCGTCCAGGGCCGTGGAGATCAGCTGCCTGAATCGCTCGTTGAGCTCGGCGGGGTCCTTGGCGAGATCGACGACCTTCTTCATGGTCTCCGCGGCGCCTGAAAGCGGGAAAGCCTCGTCGCCCTCGGTGGGCGGGGCATGGATCGGGGCCCAGTCCGGAAGTGCCTCGCTCAGCAGGCGGAAGACTCCGGTGCCGGCGTGGCCGACACCAACCTCGTTGAGATACCGAAGTTGGGAGTCGAGGTCGGTGGTCGATCGGGCGGAGGTCGCTATCTCGTCGATGATCCTCGACAACACCGCACTCTCTGCCCCTGCGAGCGAAGCGTTGAGCGAATCGGTCGGGGTTGAAGAGGTGGCTGACGACATGCGTTCCCAGCGGTCGAGCAGCATGTTCAACCGATCGATGTGGGCCCCCGTCTGCTCGTCGGCCGGAGCAGTGTCCGATGGGGCCGTCTGGGCACGGGGCGGGGCCACCGGTGGTTTTTCCAACTGTTGCGAAGGCGGGCGCTCCTCACCTTGAACCGCATCATGACCCGCATTGTCGGTCCGCCTTCCGGCATCGCCCCGACTCGGGCTCGGACCGACCGAAATGCGAGCCGCCATACCTCCGCCGTCGGAAACGTCGAGGAGGCTCAGATTCGTCGCCAGTTCTTCACGATGGGCTTCCGGACAGATGGTGACCAGGAGCGGGGCGAGCTTGTCCAGGAACGCCTTCAAATGGTCTTTTGGGATCAGTTCGAGCTCGCCGAGGTTGTGGACCTTGCGAGCGGAGTGGAGAAGGTAGTCGACGACCGGAGAGGGGCGCGGTCCCTGCAGCTGAAGGCCGACCCACGAGTGGATTCCGCGGGCCATGATCTCGGGTGGGGCGTTGAAGAGAATCTCGGCCGATCCGGCAAAGATCATCGGGGCGATCTCGTCGGAGAGGTATCTCGCGAATTCAGCTTGAGCCTCGGCGATCAACCGAGCATCATCCTGAGTATTCAACTCGCCTCCCACTCAGCCCAGTGCGGCTCTCGCTTCCCTTCCTCGAGGGGGTCTGCAGCGCGGATCCGGTCCATGCCGGCAGCCGATGCGGAAATCCATGATCGCATCACTTACCTGCTTCGGGCAAGTGTTGACGTCACAGGGTTTGTCCATGTTCAGTTGTCGACCTGAGTCGGCGGCGGTTGGAGTTCGGTCGGGCACTAGGCGTCGCGGCGGCGGGTGAGGTCACGGACCACGGCTGCTCGGAAACCGAGTCCGGGATTCTCCGCCC
>JARFRM010000135.1 GCA_029287235.1 Thermoanaerobaculales bacterium | reverse complement strand
GCCGGCCCGGAGCCGTCGTCCCAGACTGTCAGTGCCTTGACGACGCCGTAGCTGCCGACTCCCGGCGGGTCCGAGAGCGCCGTCCACTCGGTGCCGTTCCAACGGGCGATGCCGTTGACCGTCACACCGCCAGCGGTGCTGAAGTAGCCGCCGACGTAAAGGGCGTTTCCCGTGCCATCGTCGTAGGTCTCGAGTGCCTGAGCGGCGGACTCGAGTCCGGTGCCGGACGAGCCGGTGAGCGGCAACCAGGAGCTCCCGTCCCACTTGGCGATGTAGTTGACCTGAGACCCGTCCGCGGTGTCGAATCCGCCCGTCGCGTAGAGCGCCGCGCCCGAACCGTCGTCGTAGACGGCCATAGCGGAGACCTGGGTGTGCGGCGTCGGATTCGACAGGGTGCCGATCTCGGACCAGCTGGACCCATCCCACTTGGCCACCATCGGTCGCCCGATCCCCTGTGCGTCCGTCGAAACCCCGCCGGCGTAGATCGCCGCGCCGCTGCCGTCGTCGAAGACCGTGATGTCGTAGGCCCCGCCGCCGCCCCACGTCCCGCTGGGATCCCCGAGCGGACTCCAGTTCGTGCCGTCCCAGCGCGCGAAACCGCCGACCAGCAGGCCGTTCGCCCGCCGGAACCGACCGACCGCATACAGCGCATCTCCGGTTCCATCGTCGAACACCACGAACGCCGTCGGGTCCCGATCGAGGTCGCGCGACCAGAAGTCGGACTCCCAGTGGAACCAAGAGTCCATCGACTCCTGACCTCCGGCCTGGCCCGTGCTCACCGGGTCCAAGCCGAGGATCAACAAGAATGTAATGACGAGGAGAGCGAGGTGCTTGATCATCACAACTCCCTTACCGGGGGTGTTCCCTTGTGATCCGATCTCCGAGGGAAAGCAATGTTATCCATCAGATTCTATCAAAATCGAAACCGGAATCTCGGGTCGACGCTCCTTGAAACACCCACCTGAGCTATCCTTTTTTCGATGGAAGACCAACCTCGCGGCAACCCTGATGACGGACATCACCCCTGGTGGGTATGGCTGATCCTCGCGATGTCCGTGACCGGTGTGATCTTCAACTACGGTCCCCACCTGGCGCACAGCACCGACGACGGGTTCATCACCTACCGCTACGCGCGGAACCTCGCCGAAGGGCACGGTCTGGTTTTCAATCCGAGTGAGCGCCACCTCGGGACGACCGCGCCGGGACTCGCTGTGCTGCTCGGCCTTTTAGCGACCGTGTCCTCAACGGCCCTGATTCCGCTGGTCTCCGGGGCACTGGCGTTGGCGGCGCTGTCGGGGGCCCTCGCTCTGCTCGCGCGGCGGATGCGGCCGGATTCGTGGTTGCTCGCGTTTGCCGTGGCGCTCGGTCTCTCGTGCAACCGGTGGCTGGTGGAGGTGCTCGGCCACGAGGGTTTCATCGTGGCCCTGCTGGTTCTGGTCGCGCTCGAGTGTGTCGACGTCCATCGACCGACCACGTCCGGTGTGGTCTGGGGGCTTGCCGTCTTTATCCGGCCTGACAGCGCGGTCATGGGAGCCGTCGCGGGGATCGAGACGTGGCGTCGGAACCGGCGGTTCCCGCTGGCGCTTCTGGTTTCCGTGATCGTGACCACCGCGGTGGCGGCCCTGCTGCTGATCTGGATCGCCGGCTCCGCCATCCCATTCAGCCTCCAGGTCAAACAAGCCGAAGCCGCGGCACCAGTGCTCGCGGTGGGAGCTCCGTACTGGCAAACCTTCGGGGCCTGGTGCCAACGCACCCTGGGTCTCGGTGGGCTGACGCTGCTCGGCCTCGGGCTCTGGGGCTGGGGAAGGGCAGCGGTTCGTCACGACATTCGTGCCCTGGCGTATCTGAGCCCGGCACTGGCGATGGTGGTCTTCTACCCCTTGGTCGGGGTTCCTTTCGCACCCTGGTACCTTGTCATCCCTCTGCTTGCCATCGTGGCGGGTGCGGCATCGACAGTCACGGGGCTCATCGAGCGGGGAAGCGTGGTTTCGACGATCGCGGCCCTCGCCCTTGTCGCGGCATCGGTGGCGCCTACCGCGGTCTGGTCGACCCGTCTCGGTTTCCGCCCCCCGGATCCGCGGGCTGAGCCGATGGTCGAGGCCGCGAGTCGGATCGACGATTCGGCCCTCCTCGAGGGGAGCATCGCCACCGTCGAGGTCGGTTTCCTCGGATTCGCCACTCGACGACCCGTGCTGGATCTGATGGGTCTGGGCTCGCCGGGCGCCCTCGACGCGGTGACCTCGTCCGGTGTTGCCGACTTCTTCCTCGAACGGGATCCGGCGTTTTTAGTCGCGAACCCGACCTTCAGCTACATCCTTGATCCGCTGATCACCGACCCGCGTTTCAGGTCCCGGTACGAGCCGGTGTTCTCCGTCCCGCCAACGGATCGGTATCCGAAAGCCGTATCCGTTTGGCAGCGTGTCGATGATACGTCCGGACCGACGCCATAGCGGCGGGACCGGCACTCCTTGGGTACTTTCACCGACGCAGAAAATACATAGTTAGTTAATAGGTTTTCTCAGCTTGAGACAGATTGAGTAGCACAGATCACAGAACCGAACGGCCAACCGGGGGATCCTCGTGACGGTGCCGAGCACGTGACGACGAGTCCAAACGCGCAAGGCGCCGCATCGTCAACCCGGTCGGCCGCCATATCTCGACGGCCAAGACCGAAAAAGTCATGAGGAGGGCATTCACATGACACAACACACACCCGGAATATGGCGTAACGGGATCGTCTGGATCTTCGCCCTGATCGTCGTCATCCTTGTCTCACCGTACTCGGCGTCAGTGGCGGAAGCCAGGGACATCACCATCAGATTCGCCCCGAATGTTCTCAACCTGGCGAACCAGGGCGAGGTCGTCACGATCCACACCGGCGAGCCCTACAGTGAGATCGTCGGCGCTTCGGTTGTGGTTGTTCCCGACTCCGGAGATCCGGTCGCCATCAGCTGGTGGAAATCCGACAATCGCGGCGACTTTGTCGCCAAATTCGCCATGGAGGAAATCAAGGACCTCCCCGGGATCTCGGCCGACGAGACCTATCATTTCGTGCTCCACGCTACGACGACGTCAGGCGAAACCCTGGTGGGCACAGCCGACATCAAGATCATCGACCGCAGCACGAGATTCTGATCTCAGAGCGGGTCTCCCTCCCGCAATCGCATTTCGTCGATTTCAAGAGCAACACGGGCGCCACCAACGGCGCCCGTGTTTCTTTTGCACAGGAGCACGCCACCGAGGTCCCGGCGGATCGCGGCATCCATGTCTGGGCCCGAGCCCGGAAGGAGGCCGACCTCAAGAGACTCGACGCCAAGGAGGCCTTTGCCGACTCGCCGGCCCGGGAGATGGTCGAGCTCAACGCGAGCCGGCCCACCACCTGCGACGGCGACACGGGGGATGGCTGCCACCCGAACTTTTCCCGATTCACTCTCGTTACCTACGTCTGAAGAGCGGTACGAGATTGTCAGAAAGCCGGCGACGGTGCCGACGATCCGCTGGAGAATCGATCATGCCCCGTCGCAGGGATGAAGCACCGCACCGGAGGTCGAAATGAAACGCCGTTTCCAGCGGTCAGCCTGTCTTTGCCTTCTTCTGTTTGCGACCTCGTTGTCATTGCCGGCGAGCGATGATCGCTACACGAGGGACGCGTTGATCGAGGATGCCTATCAACTCCGCGATGCGATCGAGGAGGCACACCCCGACCCCTACCTCAACGGCGGCGGGAAGATCGCCTTTCACAGGCGATTCCGAGATCTCCTCGAGCGGATTCCCGCAGAAGGGATGACTCGCGATGGGTTCCTGAACCTGCTGGGTCCGTTTGTCGCCGCAGTCGGTGACTCCCACACCGCCGTCATCAACGCGGCCGGACAATCGACTCCCGTCACTCTGCCGCTGCAGTTCAAGATCGTGGAAGAACAGCTGGTTGTCGATCGGGTCGCCCTCGAGGAACAGCGCCCCCTGATCGGATCACTTCTGACGGCCGTCGAGGATGTGCCGCTGGCCGAGCTCATCGAACGTCAGGGCCGACTCAGAGGCCTGGAAAACCGCTACGGCAAGCTGGCGTTCATGATCTTTCGAACGCTGAAGACACGTCAGAATCTCGGTCAGCTGATCCCGGAGTGGACGAAGGGCGGCAAGATCGAGGTCCACCTGCTCCAGCCCGACGGATCAACTGCGAGCGTCGAACTCGAGCTGCTCGGCGAGCCGCCGGATCAGTGGATCTCACCCCCATCAGCGGTCTCGATGCCGGACACGACTTCTTCGGATGTCGCATACACCTTCCTCGATTCCGACCGCACCACGGCCCTCCTCGTCATCAGAGACCTGATGCGTTACCGGGAGGCCTGCGAGATGTGGTTCGCCGACGGCTTCGATCAGGCCGAGGCCATGACGAGAGCCGCCTATGAGCACTTCCATCAGACACCGGCTCCGGAGAATCGAGAGGACCTCCTCACCGGCGTCCCATCCGCGACCTCGACCATCGCCGAGATGGTCGACGAGATGCGGGCTTTCGGAACAAAGAACCTCATTGTCGATCTGAGAGGCAACACCGGAGGAAGCTCGGTGATGAGGGAGATCCTCGTGTACCTTCTCTTCGGTGACCGGGCGATGCGAGATCTCGATGACGGTTATCAGATCACCAAGATCTCGGCCCACCTGCTCGAGCAATACGCCGCATCCTCCCTGGCGGACATCAACGCAGGTCGGACCATTCCGCTGCGGATCAACGATTACGACTTCAAAGAAGAGCAGACCTATCACGCCGAGCGAGGATCACAAACGACGCCGGAAGAAGAACCGAGCCTCGCCCGGTCTCCAAGCTTCTGGGAGACCTATCGAACCGGGAAATTTCACAGCCCTCGCTGGTCGCCGGCACGGATTGCAGCCATCTCGGATCCGTTGACATTCAGCTCGGGTTTCAACGTACTCAGCGGTCTGTACTCTCTCGGAGCAGTGACGGTCGGCACACCATCGGCCCAGCCACCCAACAACTTCGGAGACATGCTCTTGTTCGAGCTTCAACACACCGGCATTCAGGCCGGCGTCTCGCACAAACAAATCGTCGCCTTCCCCGACGAGCCGGAAATCGGACGTTGTCTCAGGCCCGAAATCCCTCTCACCTTCGAACAGCTGGCGGCATCCGGTTTCGATCCCAACGCGGAGGTCCTTCTCGCCCTCGATGTTCTTCAACGATCTCGGGACGGTAGGACTCGGCCAGATCGTCCGGCAACTCGAAGGTCAGACCGAATTGAGAAGCAAGTTGGTTCTCCTCATCCTTCAATAGGGGAAAGGTCAACGAGTCCTCCCTCACCATGAGTTTCGAGTATTTCTCCAACTGAGGCGAGATCGAGCAGAGTTTCGTTGACGTCAAAGACGATCATGTCCCAAGCGTCGAGGTTCCCCAACTCGAAGTCGTCCGCGAAGATCGGGTCGGCGAAGAAGAAGGTGATCGTCACCGACGATGTGTCAGCAATCCACTCCATGCCAAGCGGGATGTCGTGATCTCGATCTTCCGCCGAAGTGATCGTGGCGTTGACGAAGCCGTCCGTGAGGTGACTCATCACCAGGGTGTTCGGACTCTGCTGTGAGGCGTTCCCCTCGGCCGTGATGACCACGAAGTATCGTTTGAACGAGCCAAGCGGGAGATGGAAGCTGGAGGATCCATCCGGGAGAGACAGCGTCTGGACGCCGTTTGTAAGACTGAAGGAGCCTTCGAAGCGGACCATGAGATCCACTCCATTCGTCCACACACCGTCGCCGTCGTCAAGGTAGATCATCAGGTTGTCCATCAGGACGTTGGCCTGACCGCTCGTGAGTGGGCTTCCCGGGCCGGACTCGAAGAGCAGGGCGAAGGTCGCGAGCTCCTCGTCGTGGTCTCCGGCGCGCCCATTGTGGACGGCCTCGATCTCAAGGATCGCTGCCATCTCGCCATCTGGGATGATCGTCGGGGCCCACTCGGAGGTCTCGAGACGGAACTGGCCGCCGCGGTTCTGCCACCAGATCAGCTCGTCCGCCGTCTCGGCAGCACTGACGACATCAATGTCGCCGTCGCGATCGAGATCGGTCGTCAGAGCCGACATGACCCCAGCGAAGTTGTCGTCCACGGCCCGTTGCGTCCATCCGCCGTCTGCCGGTGTCCCGTCACTCTCCCACCAGATGAGGTCGCCTGCCTCCGACGCGGTGGTGACGAGATCGAGGTCGCCGTCGGCATCGAGGTCCGCTGCACGGATGCTCCCTTTGACCGACAGTCCCTGGCTCCCGACTGAGTGCTCGATCCACCCACCGTTGAGCGGGGTGCCGTCGTTCTCCCACCACGAGACCCCGGTCTCCAGCAGTGCGAGGACGTCAACATCGCCGTCTAGGTCGAGATCGACCAGACTCGTCGCGTGGGCCGCGCTCTCCGCGACTTGGTTGTAGTACCACTCGTACGGAAGGTGCGGAAGTGCGCGACCAACGTTCTCGTACCAGAATATCCGGTCGCCAGCCGGGGCCTCGCCTGCGCCCGCAACGTCGAGGAGTCCATCGCGGTCGATGTCTGCCAGGCTTGGCGGAGAGTCGAAGAAATCGTTCGGAAGGGAGTGAACGTTCCAGGTCCCTGTCGCCGGGGTCCCATCGTTCTCCACGACGTCGCACCAGCTTCCCTTTCGAACAACGAGGTCCGGATAACCGTTCCCGGTGACGTCCGCGACCTGGATGTCCGTCCCCGCGGCTCGGCCGGTGTCGACCTCCACCCAACCGCCGTTGGCCGGGGTACCGTCGTTCTTCCACCATTTTGCGGAGGCCGCCGCATGGGAGACCGCGAGGTCGACATGACCGTCGCGGTCGATGTCGTACGCGATCACCGCGGTCGCGCCGGGTGCCCCTGCGCCGGCGACGGAGTGCTCCGTCCAGACCCCTCCCGCGGGGTTGCCGTCGCTCTCCCACCACACCACGTCGTTGGAAACGGGATCCACCGCCGCAACATCGAGGTCGCCGTCGCCGTCCAGGTCCGCGACGGTCACCGCACCCGGCCACTCCCCGGAAAACCCACCGTCGATGAGGAATCCTGCAGCCGACGGGTAGGTCGCACTGCGGTGGATCGTCTCGTTCTCCCACCACGCGATTTCGTCATCGACGGTCGCGGCGCCCATGAGATCGGCATCGCCGTCGCCATCCAAGTCCGCGGCCGCCACCGAGACAGCCCCATCGAAGCCCGCGTTCACCACGCGCTCGGTCCAACCGCCGTTTCCGGGCGTACCGTCGTTCTCCCACCAGGTGATCTCGTCATCGAAGTACGCCGCTCCCAGAATGTCGAGGTCGCCGTCACCGTCGACGTCGGCCGCTGCCACGTCGTAGGCGAGATCGAAGGTCGTATCCACGATGTGCTCGGTCCAGCCGCCGTTGGCCGGGCTGCCGTCGCTCTCCCACCAGGCGATGGTGTCGTCGCTGAGCGACGCGCCGACGACATCGAGATCGCCGTCACCGTCGAAGTCCGCCGGATATGCGCCGTGGGCGCCGTTGAAGGTGTCGGTGACGATCCTCGGGATCCAGCCTCCATCTATTGGTGTGCCGTCGTTTTCCCACCAAGCGATCATGTTTTCGGTGATCGCGGATGTGAGGATATCGAGATCGCCGTCACCGTCGAGGTCCGTAAATTTCGCCGACCAGGCTCCGTCGTAGACGTCGATGATCACATATTGGGTCCACCAGCCGGTCGTGGGATCGTCGTTCTCCCACCACATGATGGCGCGGTCGGTGGTGACGGCCGCCACCACGTCCGGGTCGCCGTCACCGTCGACATCACCCGACTCAACCCAGTTGGGTGCCGCGAGGGTCGAACCGTGAATCCAAAAGCCCGTCCAGTCGCCGCTCGCCGGGGTTCCGTCATTCTCCCACCAGCGAATCCCGTTCCCCGTACCTGCACACGCAAAGACGTCGAGATCGCCGTCCTGGTCGATGTCGGCCACGCCGACGGAGTTTGCGCCGTCGATGAACGTCGTCGCTTCAATAGTGTGGGCGATCCACGATGAGCCGTCTCCGGCTGTGTTCTCGAACCACGCCACCTCATCCCCGGAGCTCGCGGCTCCGACAATATCGATATCGCCGTCGCCGTCAATATCCGCCGGCCGCACGCATCGGGCCCCGTCGAACGAACTCTCCACCGAGTGCATGGTGAACGGCACCTCCGTGGCCGCGCCAGGAATGGCGAACCCGATCAACACCGCAAAGACCGCACCCGTTTGACAACCCTGAGGCCCCATCGTCTCCTCCCTCCAATCCATGCCGCTCCGACGCCGCGTTCGACGACTCGGCGTGGAGAATCGAGAAGCCAACCGGCTTCCCCGAAACGCCCCCGTTTTCACTGTTCTCTTGCCAGAAAAGGTATGCGGCTGGCTGAGGTTTGTCAAACAGCGAAGCTGCAATCACGAAGGTGTTGCAGCTTCTCTGTGCAATCAGAGATACGTTCGGTGTCGCGCCCAAGAGGTATCTCCAAGCCATTCGCCTCAACGGATTTCGTAAGGACCTCAGTACCTCCGATCCCCGATTACCGATTACCGATGCCGCCAATCGCTGGGGATTCCGACACATGGGTCAGCTCGCGACCGACTGTCGACGCCAGTTCGGCGAGCTTCCATCGGAGAGGGTTCGCGCATCCGCTTGAACACAGAATCCTGGTTGCAGGTTCGGTCTTACCGGCTGACGAGCCCAACCACCACCCTCTCTGAAACAGACAGATCCTGATCGAACCGAGGTCGTATATATCTCGATTTCGTTCCCCCCGCAACCAGCCAAATCGAAAACCGCGCTTCGGCGCGGATTTCTTTTTGAATTGGCTGGTCGAGTACATGCGTCACGACGCCGTTGGGAGCACCCCTCACGGGCGGCGTTGATGTGATTTGGTTGTGCGTTTGAACCCCAGAATCCGGTTCAAACCGGGGACAGGATTCGTGTTGGCTGGGCCACGGGCACATCTTGTCCGACGCCGTGGGTCGGTGCGGCCACGTCCAGGAATTGTCGGGAATGGATCGGCCCGTCGGACGGTCTTCTCTGAGGGAGGCAAGCATGACAACTGTGATCACCGGAGCGAATCGTGGGATCGGTCTCGAGCTCGCGCGTCAGTTCTCCGAACGCGGCGACGAGGTCGTCGCGGTCTGCCGCAAGCCATCCGAGGCACTCGCCGGCCTCGGCGTGCGGGTCATCGACGGGGTCGATGTGGCCGACGACGACGGGATCGCCCGGCTCGCTCGCGAGACCGACGGTCTCGCGGTGGACATTCTCGTCAACAACGCCGGACTGCTGTCGGACGAGTCCCTCGACGACCTCGACATCGAAAGGATTCGACGCCAGTTCGAGATCAACTCCCTGGGACCGCTGCGGGTCACAGCGGCGCTGCGATCGAACCTCGGCAGGGGCGCCAGGGTCGCCATCGTGACCAGCCGGATGGGCTCCATCGAGGACAACACCTCCGGCGGACGGTATGGCTACCGGATGTCCAAGGCCGCGGTCAACATGGCCGGCCGGTCGCTCGCCCGCGATCTCAAGCCGGCCGGGGTCGCCGTCGCCATCCTCCACCCGGGCTTTGTCCGCACCGAGATGACCGGCAACACCGGGCTCGTGGATCCACCAGAGTCAGCGGCGGGCCTCATCGCACGGATCGACGAGCTCACCCTCGAAACCACCGGATCCTTCTGGCACGCCAACGGCGAGATCCTGCCCTGGTAGCCACACCGGATCGCCAACCCGAACGACGCTCCTGAGAGGGACAGACGATGGGTGATTCACAAGCAAACAACCCTCTCCACGGTTGGACGTTGAAGATGATCGTCAACGCCCTCGTGGACCACTATGGTTGGAACGATCTGGGAAGAAAGATCAATATCCGCTGTTTCACGAGCGACCCGTCGGTGAATTCGAGCCTGAAGTTCCTGCGAAAGACACCCTGGGCGAGGAAAAAGGTCGAGGATCTGTTCCTCTACACCCGAAGAAAGCACCACGATTTCGGTGAGTGAAACCGGCACGGGCGGGACAGTGTGCAATCATCGGAGTTGATGATCCGCCGATTTCAGGCTCTCACTCTGTTGTGCATCGTCGCGTCCGGGTGTGCTGCGGAAAACGACCATTGGAGCGAGGAGCGCATCCCCACCCGCGCCGAGTTCAGGGGAATCTGCTTCATCGATCCCGAGCGGGGCTTTGTCGTCGGCGGCAACTACTTCATCGACGGCGGGCTCATCGGCACCACCGGCGACGGCGGCCGGACGTGGTCGTTCCAGAGCGGTCTGGTGCGGGCGAAGGCCGGTTTCAGCCTCAACGACGTGGTCTTTCTCGACCGTTTTGTCGGGGTGGCGGCGGGCAGCCACGGGGTCATCCTGCGGACCACCAACCGGGGCCGGAACTGGCACGCGGCGCGGCCGTACTCTGGAGGCACGGATCACTTCCACGATCTTTTCTTCCTCGACGAGCACCTCGGTTGGGCGGTGGGGTTCAACGGTGTGGTTCACACCACCGATGGCGGGAAGAGCTGGTCGTGGCTCGGTAAACGCAAGGCCGTCGCCGGCAACGCCATCCATTTCTTCGATCCGGAGCGGGGCCTCGTAGCCGGCAAGCACGGGCGGATCTTGATGACCATCGATGGTGGAGAGACCTGGGTCCCGGTCACCGACCCCGACGAGACCGGAACCCACGACCTCCTGACGATGACCTTTGTCGGCCCCATGCGGGGCTGGGCGGGTGGCACCGACGGCGCCGTTCTGCGCACCAACGACGGCGGTCGATCCTGGAAAAGGTACGCCACCGGAGCGCGGGGCCGGATCAGCGATCTGGCATTCGTGAGCCTCAACCGGGGTTGGGCTCTGGCTGCCGATCGGTCGAGCTCGCGCTCGGTGATCCTGGACACGACCGATGGCGGTGAGACCTGGCGCGAGGACCGCATCGTCGAGGGCGAACTGCTCCGCGCCCTGGCCATCTTCGGTGAGACCCACGCTTGGGCCGTGGGCGAACGACCGGAGCACGGAGAGCAGGTTCTGATGCGCTATCGGGCCGACTGAGTTTCCGGCTCGACAAAGACCAGCGATCGCACCACGGTATCGAAGGCCGGACCGAGCACCTCGTCGCGCCCCATCGTCGTTCGGATCACCAGCAGGTTTCCACGGTTGACGACAAAGACGTGCCGTAGCCGGCCGTTGTGGGTCAGTCGCTGCCAGGTGAGGATCCGGTGCGCCTCCCTGCCATCGAGGATCAGCCGCTCCCGGCGCTCGATGGCGCGGCGCGGCCCATGATCGAGATCCTCGAGCGCGAGCAAAGCAAGGACTTCGAGATCCGGCTCCGGGAGCCGATCGAGCCCATCGAGGAGCGAGGCGAACGCAGCCTCCGTCGCCGCGGTCGGCCGGCCTCTCCAGACGGCGTCCAAGCAATTCTCGAGCTCGACCCTCAGGACGTCGTTCTCGACCACGCGTCCGCCCGTGAGACCGTTGAGAAGCTCTGCCGCCTCCTCCGGCTGTCCCCTCCGGGTGAGATCGCGGGCCTCGAGAACCACGGTGCGATAGCCGTCGGCCGCCACCGGGCCCAGATCGGTGAGAACGAGATCACCCTCCCCGGTCTCCAGTCGATGTTCCCGACCGTGGTCGTAGTGCTGCCACCCCTCGGGGATGATGAACGAGACCCGGTGAACACCGAGGTCGGCGGCCACCGGTTCCTGGGGGGCGCTGCAGGCGAGGACCAGCCCTGCCGCCGCGATGGCGAAGACGGCCGCCCTCAATGCTCACACTCGCCGGGCGGAAAGACGATGGAGTCGATCATCCCCTCGAAGAGCGGCAGGTTCTCCTCGAGCCCGTGAAAGTGGGCGACAAAGAGGCGGTTGTTGTGCATCACAAAGAGCTCGCGGCCGATGAAGTGGTGTCGTGAGTCGAAAGTGTAGTCACGGCGCGCAGCCGGGCGACCGGCCACCTCGGTGCGGCTCGTCCCGACGAGCGTGAACGACCTGGCCGGGACGAGGCGGCCTGTGCGAAAGACCACGAGATCCTCGTCAGGGACGTCGTCGAGTTCGAAGATGATCCGGCTCGCCTGTTCCCTCGCGGTCTCGAGCTCACGGCAGACTCCGGATCCGTCCCCGCCGCGGGCCGCTGCCTCAGCGCGGTCCATCGCATCGTTGACGTGGCCGCCCAGGTACTCCTCGAGATCGTTGACGGGGTTCCACACATCGATCCGCGACTTCCGGATCTTTGCCGCCAGATCCCGCTGGGTGATCTCGCTGCACCGGGCGAGAAGCTCGTCGATCTCGGCACAGCGGTCGTGATCGCCGTATCGATAGGCCTCGGCCATGGTGATTCCCTCACCCACGGAGCCGGTCTTGACGAAACGCAGGCCCCGGAGCCCGCCACTGGTGGTCTTTTCCCGTCGCCAGTCGGGCGGCGCCGGCGAGAACCGGATGGGCTGTCCGCCCCCCCAGTCGAATCGTTCGGGGGGCGGGAGCTCACCCACCTCGTCGGCGGTTCCACAGCCCAGGACCATCGCCAGCGCCACTCCGCACAAGAGAACCCGCGGGACCCGCATGGATCAAGAATACCGTGACCACGTGGCGGGGATGACGTCCTGTTTTGGGTGCGTTGTTGAGGAACCTCAGGAATCCGTTGCGGGGTCCCGCCGGAAAATATCCCT
>JARFRM010000129.1 GCA_029287235.1 Thermoanaerobaculales bacterium | reverse complement strand
TCTTCCGGACGACGGATGTGACCGGTTCGGTGAATCTGGACGAGGGTGTGGAGATGGTGATTCCGGGCGACAACACGAACATCGAGGTGGAGCTTCTGACGCCCATCGCGATGGAGCGCGGGCTGCGGTTCGCCATTCGTGAAGGCGGCCGGACCGTGGGCGCCGGGTCCATCACCGAGATTTTGGAATAAGCACGGGGATTGCCTCGTGTCGGGGTGCGCCTCCTCGGTACGGCGCCGGCGAAAGCGGCCGATCCGCGTCATCGGTTCCAAGCTCGGGAGGAGTCCCCTTCGGGTATTTCGTGTAGGCCAGTAGCTCAATTGGTAGAGTCCCGGTCTCCAAAACCGGTTGTCGGGGGTTCGAGTCCCTCCTGGCCTGCCATCTTCGCTGGACTGGAGTCGGCGGTATGCAGTGGTGGAAACGACTGAAAACCTTTTTGTCCGAGGTCACCGCAGAGACCAAGAAGGTCACGTGGCCCTCGAAGCAGGAAGTCATCAACACCACGACTGTCGTGGTGATCGCTTCGTTCATTTTTGGAATCTATCTTTACTTCTGTGATCTCGTGTTCCTTTTCCTGACGCAGAAGTTGTTCGACGTTTTTGGGGTGTTCTCCTGACCGAGAGGATCGACATGGTCAAACAGTGGTACATCATCCACACATACTCGGGTTTTGAGGATCGGGTCCAGAAGACTCTGGAGCAGCGCATTGAAGCGCTCGGCATGCAGGAGTTCTTCGGGGAAGTCCAGGTCCCGACCGAGACCGTGGTCGAGGTGAAGAACGGCAAGAAGCGCGAAGTGCGCCGGAAGTTCTTCCCGGGCTACGTGTTGGTGGAGATGGAAATGACCGACGACGCCTGGCACCTGGTGCGCAACACGCCCAAGGTGACCGGATTCGTCGGCGCGGGCAAGAAACCGACGCCGCTCACCGAGGAGGAGGTCAACCAGATCCTCCACCAGTCGGTGGCGACGCAGGAGAAGCCCCGCCCGACCGAGGTCTTCGAGAAGGGTGAACGGATCCGCATCGCGGATGGTCCGTTTGCCTCCTTCAACGGAGTCGTCGAGGAGGTCAACTTCGATCGTTCCACGGTCAAGGTCATGGTCACCATCTTCGGTCGTGAGACTCCCGTCGAAATAGAGTTCCGCCAGGTCCAGAAGCTCTCGTGAGAGGAATTCGATGGCCAAGAAAGAAATAGGCTCAATCAAGCTCCAGCTGCCAGGCGGCCAGGCGACACCGGCTCCCCCGGTGGGACCTGCCCTCGGCCAGCATGGACTCAACATCATGGACTTCTGCAAGGCATTCAACGCCAGGACGCAGAAGCAGGCGGGAATCATCATTCCCACCGTCATCACGGTTTACGCGGACCGAACCTACTCCTTCATTACGAAGACGCCTCCCGCGTCGTTTCTGCTCAAGCAGGCTGCGGGCGTCGAGAAGGGTTCGGGGGAGCCGAATCGCGAAAAGGTCGGCCAGGTTTCCATGACCCAAGTGGAAGAGATCGCGAAGACCAAACTCGAAGACCTCAACGCGGCTTCCATCGAAGGAGCGGTCCAGATCATTCTCGGCACCGCGCGTTCGATGGGAATCGAAGTCGCGGACTGAAGGGAGGTAGCCGATGGCTCGCAAAGGCAGAAGTTATCGCGAGGCGGCTGCCAAGGTGGAGCGTCGTCCCTATGCAATAGAGGAGGCGCTCAACCTGGTTCAAGGCGCGGCATTCGCCAAATTCGATGAAACAGTCGAGGTCGCCATGCGCTTGGGTGTCAACCCCCGCCATGCCGACCAGATGGTCCGTGGCACTGTGGTTCTCCCGCACGGCACGGGCAAGAGCGTGGCCGTGCTCGCGGTCTGCGAGGGTGAAGCCCAGAAGCAGGCCGAAGAGGCCGGCGCCGATTTTGTGCTCACCGCCGAAGAGGCCGTCGCGAAGATCCAGGGTGGCTGGCTCGAGTTCGACGCCGTCGTGGCGACCCCGGATATGATGCGGCACCTCTCGAAGGTGGGTCGGGTTCTCGGGCCGAGAGGTCTCATGCCGAACCCGAAATCGGGCACCGTCACCGCCGATGTCGCTGCAGCGGTCGGAGACATCAAGTCGGGCCGGGTGGAGTTCAGGGTCGACAAGACGGCCATCATCCACGCCCCGGTGGGGAAGATCTCCTTCTCGCTCGACAAGCTCGTCGAAAACACCCGCAGCCTCGTCGACGCGGTTCAGAAGGCCAAACCGGCGACGGCAAAAGGCAAATACGTCCACACGATTTTCCTGTGCTCCACCATGGGCCCCGGTGTGCAGGTTGATCCCGTCAGCCTCGATGTGAAGTAGGGGGTCGATATGCTCACCAAAGAGCAGAAACGCGAACAGTCGGATGAGCTTCGAGGCGCACTGAGCGATATCTCGACGCTGTTCCTCCTCGAGAACACGGGGCTCAACGTCAACGACGTCAATGTGCTTCGGTCCGAGATTCGAAAAACCGAGGGCACCTACAAGGTCGTCAAGAACTCGGTGGTGAAGCTCGCGGTGGAGGGGACCGATCTGGAGGTCATCACACCGCTCATGACGGGTCCCAAGACCCTCGCTTTCACCGACGGTGACGCTGTAGCGCTGGCCAAGGCGCTCAAGACCTTCATCAAGAACCATCCTGAGCTGACGATCCAGCAGGCCTATCTCGAAGGTCAGCTGCTCGATGCGAAGGCGGCGGAGAAAATCGCCGACCTTCCGTCGAGGGAAGAGCTCATCGCCAAACTTCTCTACGTGCTGCAGTCGCCGATTCGACGGTTGGCCGTGGCCCTCAACAGTCCCATTCAGCAGCTGGCCGCAGTCGTGGGCCAGATCGCAGAATCCCAAGATTCCTGAGTATCGAGCATCCCTAAGGAGGATCCAAGAAATGGCACAGATCGAAACGATGATGGAAGAGATCAAGGGCATGACCGTGATCGAGCTCAACGAGCTCGTCAAGGCTCTTGAAGAGGAGTTCGGTGTTTCGGCGGCCGCCGCGGCACCGGTGATGATGGCCGGCGCGGGCGCCGGTGGAGCCGGTGGCGAGGAAGCCGCCGAAGAGCAGACCGAGTTCAATGTTATGCTGAACTCAATCGGTGACAAGAAAATCAATGTCATCAAGGCGGTCAGAGAGGTGACCTCGCTCGGTCTCAAGGAAGCCAAGGAGCTCGTTGAGAGCGCTCCGTGCGCAGTCAAAGAGTCGGTTGGCAAAGACGAGGCCGAGGAGATCAAGAAGAAGTTCGAGGCCGCCGGCGCTCAGGTGGAGATCAAGTAACGCGACGTCTTGAACGGCCCCTGGCTAGAGGAAAGATCGTTTAACTGACGATACGGGGAGCGTGCGCCTCCCCGTGTCTCTATTGGTCGGGAGGGAGCGCCCATGACCACGAGCCCCAACGGGCGGCTGAACTTCTCGAAGAATCCGTCCACCATCCCGTTGCCGAATATGATCCAGGTGCAGAGGACCTCGTACGAGGATTTCCTGCAGATGGATCTGTTGCCGGACGAACGCGGTGCGACCGGTCTTCAATCGGTGTTGAGTACGATTTTCCCGTTCACCGATTTCCGTGAGACCTGCGAGCTCCAGTTCGTTCGCTATGAGATCGGGAACTGGTCCTGCCGGTGCGGGATTCTCGAAGGTCTCGAGCACCTTCGATTGGTCTGCGAGCACTGCGGTGAGCGGTTCAAGGCGGGCGACCCCCACGAAACCGAGGTGGTGTGTCCCTCCTGCGGCAAGGCCAACACCAACCGGATCGAGGTCTGCGACGTCTGCGGCACCTCGGTGAGTCTCCGTCAGCCGTTCACGGCCGAGGAATGCCGAGAACGCGGGATGACCTACCAGGTCCCTCTGCGTCTGACCTTCCGCCTCGTCACCTTCGACACCGAAGAGGACGGGTCGCGTCAGGTTCGTGATGTCAAGGAGGAGGAACTCTACTTCGGTGAGTTGCCTCTGATGACCGATACCGGGACCTTCATCATCAACGGCACCGAGCGTGTCATCGTCTCCCAGCTCCACCGGTCACCGGGTGTGTTCTTCACCCTCGAGGGTCCCAACCACTATCTCGCGAAGGTGGTTCCCTACCGGGGTTCTTGGATCGAGTTCGAGTACGACTCGAAGCAGATTCTCTGGGTTCGCATCGATCGCAAACGACGACTGCCGGGATCGGTCTTTCTGCGCGCGCTGAGCCCCGAGCTCGAGACCAACGCCCAGATTCTCAGGGCGTTCTTCACGGTCGTCGACACCAGGCTCACCGCCAAGAAGGCGACCCTCAGCCTGGATCGGCGCCTGGTGGATGTGGAGAACGACCGCCAGAAGGCATTGCGCTTTCGCAAGATTGCCGAGCCGGCCCTCTTCGCCGGTCTCAAGCTCGATGACGCCATGCGCGCCAAGCTCGAGAAGGCGACGGTCGATAAGCCGGCCAAGATCAAGGTCGATCGAGATGATTTGATCGGCGCCATCGTGGTCGACGATCTCGTCGATCCCGAAACCGGCGAGGTCATCGCCGCCGCCAACTCCCGGGTGACCGAGGAGCTGCTGGCCCAGGCCGACGAGGCCGGACTCAACCAACTCGCCCTGGCTTTCCCGGATTGGGACCCCACCGGCGAGATCCTCCACCAGACCCTCGAGAAGGACACGAGCACCACCCAGATGGATGCTCGGATGGAGATCTACCGCCGTCAGCGTCCCGGTGATCCGCCGACCGAGGAGTCGGCGACCACCCTCTTCAACGGACTGTTCTTCGACGAACGCAAGTACGATCTCTCCCAGGTCGGGCGTTTCAAGTTCAACGCCAAGCTCGCGCTTGCGAAAGAACTCGAGCGGCGCATTCTCGATGTCGAGGATTTCCTCCACCTGGTTCGCTATCTGCTCTGTCTGCACCGGGATCTCGGCCGGGTCGACGACATCGACTCGCTGGCGAACCGGCGCGTCCGGACGGTCGGCGAACTCATGGAGAACCAGTTCCGTATCGGTCTTGTCCGGATGGAGCGGGCGATCAAGGAGAAGATGTCGATTCACCCCGATATCGACTCGGCCATGCCCCGCGATCTGGTCAACTCGAAACCGGTGATGGCGGCGGTGGATGAGTTCTTCGGCTCCTCACAGCTCAGCCAGTTCATGGATCAGACCAATCCTCTGTCCGAGGTCACCCACAAGCGGCGGCTGTCGGCCCTCGGGCCGGGTGGTCTGTCGCGTGAGCGCGCGGGTTTCGAGGTGCGCGACGTCCACTCCACCCACTATGGACGGATCTGTCCCATCGAGACTCCTGAAGGCCCGAACATCGGTCTCATCTCGTCGCTGTCGTGCTATGCGCGCCTCAACTCGATGGGCTACATCGAGTCCCCTTACAAGGGGGTCGCGAAGGGCCGAGTTCAGGAACACGTTCAGATCACCCAGGTCGGTGATTCGGGCTACACCCTGGGCGAGGTGGTGACCAAAGAGGCCTTCAACAAGACCAACGCCAAGCTCAAGAAGAGCGGCAAGGTCGAGGCCTGGTCGAGGCCGCACGCCTTCTACCTTCCGGCCTGGGAGGAGGAGAACCTCAACATCGCCCAGGCCAACGCCAAGGTTGATGCCAAGGGTCATCTGGTCAACGACAAGGTGATCGCCCGCTCCGGTGGTGAGTTCCTCGTCATCGATCGAGATCAGGTCGACTTCATCGATGTGTCGCCGCGCCAGGTGGTGTCGGTGGCGGCGTCGCTGATTCCCTTCCTCGAGCACGACGATGCCAACCGCGCCCTCATGGGTTCGAATATGCAGCGTCAGGCGGTGCCTCTGGTTCGGCCCGAGGCCCCCATCGTCGGCACCGGAATGGAAGCGGTCGTCGCCCAGGACTCCGGCGCAGTGGTGGTTTGCCACCGCAACGGCGTGGTCGACAAGGTCGATGCTCAGCGAATCATCGTCCGGGTCGAGGGTGGCAACGAAGGCGAGGGAGAGTTCGGCGCCGACATCTATCAGATGACCAAGTTCAGGCGCTCCAACCAGAACACCTCCATCAACCAGAAGCCCCTCGTGGCGGAGGGCCAGGTCGTGGTCAAGGGCCAGGTGCTCGCCGACGGGCCCAATACCCAGGCCGGCGAGCTCGCTCTCGGCCACAACGTCCTGGTCGCCTTCATGCCGTGGCGGGGCTACAACTTCGAGGACGCCATCGTCGTTTCCGAAAAACTCGTCAAGGACGACAAGTACACCTCGATCCACATCGAGGAGTTCGAAACTTCGGCCCGCGACACCAAGCTCGGCCCCGAAGAAATCACCCGCGACATTCCCAATGTCTCGGAGTCGGCGCTGGCCCATCTCGACGAGGCCGGGATCATCCACATCGGCGCCCAGGTCCGACAGGGCTCGATCCTCGTCGGTAAGGTCACGCCCAAGGGTGAGACTCAGCTGACCCCGGAAGAAAAGCTCCTCCGCGCCATCTTCGGTGAAAAGGCCGGAGACGTGCGTGACGCCTCTCTGCGGTGCCCGCCGGGGATCGAAGGGGTGGTGGTCGGAGTCCAGATCTTCGCCCGCAAAGGGGTCGAGAAAGACTCGCGGCAGCTCACCATCGAGAACGAGGAGATCGACCGGATCCGCATCAACTCCGAGGATGAGAAACGGATCATCCTCGAGGTGAGGGACTCCAAGATCCAGAATCTTCTGCTCGGTATGGCGGTCAAGGACGACGTCAAAGCGAAGGGCGGAGACGTTCTGGTCAAGAAGAACGGCAAGATCACCGTCGAGGCCCTGCGCCGTCTCAAGCGCAAGGACCTCCTGGGTCTTCCGCTCAAGAAACCGACGCTGATGGACAAGGTTCGGCTCATCGTCCGCCAAGCGGAGTCGCAGATCGAGGTGCTCGACAAGATCAACCAGCAACGCATCGAGCGACTGCGCGAGGGGCACGACCTCCAGCCGGGTGTCATCAAGCAGGTCAAGGTCTTCATCGCCATGAAGCGCAAGCTTCAGGTGGGTGACAAGATGTCCGGCCGCCACGGCAACAAGGGTGTGATCTCGCAGGTGCTGCCCGAGGAGGATCTTCCTTTCCTTCCCGACGGCACACCCGTCGAGATCATCCTCAACCCCCTCGGTGTTCCCTCCCGTATGAACGTCGGTCAGATCCTTGAGACCCATCTCGGGTGGGCGGGGCACGAGCTCGACATGACCTTCGCCACTCCGGTCTTCGAGGGAGCGACGGAGGACGAAATCCGAGAGATGCTCGAAAAGAGCGGTCTTCCCGAAGACGGCAAGAGTCTGCTCTATGACGGGCGGCTCGGCCAGGAGTTCGAGCAGCGAGTGACCGTCGGTTATATCTACATGCTCAAGCTGAGCCATTTGGTGGACGACAAGATCCACGCCCGATCCATCGGCCCGTACTCGCTCATCACCCAGCAACCGCTGGGCGGAAAGGCTCAGTTCGGCGGCCAGCGGCTCGGTGAGATGGAGGTGTGGGCACTCGAGGCCTTTGGCGCCGCTCACACCCTGCAGGAGCTGCTGACCGTCAAATCCGATGATGTCGAGGGCCGCGCCAAGGTCTATGAGGCCATCGTCAAGGGCCAGGTTCCCGAGGAACCGGGTCTTCCCGAGTCGTTCAACGTATTGGTCCGAGAGCTGCAGGCGCTCGCGCTCGATGTCGAGCTGCTGCAGCAGGACGACGAGTAAGGGAGGGGTTGCACATGGAGCGTTCGAACCTGTCCGAGGTCCGCAGCTTCTTCGAGAAGCCGAAACCCCTCAATGATTTCAACGCCATCCGGTTGGGGCTCGCGAGTCCCGAGAAGATCCGGTCGTGGTCGCACGGCGAGGTCATCAAACCCGAGACCATCAACTACCGCACCTTCAAGCCCGAGCGTGATGGGCTTTTCTGCGCCAAGATCTTCGGTCCGGTGACGGACTGGGAGTGCCTGTGCGGCAAATACAAGCGGATGAAGTACCGCGGTGTGGTCTGCGACAAGTGCGGCGTTGAGGTCACCAAATCCAAGGTCCGGCGCGAACGGATGGGCCACATCGAGCTCGCGGCGCCGGTGTCGCACGTCTGGTTCTTCAAGGGTCTGCCGTCGCGGATCGGTCTGTTGCTCGATCTGACCATGCGCGAGCTCGAGCGAGTGCTCTACTTCGAGGCGTATGTCGTCATCGACCCGGGTGACACCACCCTCGAGGAGAAGCAGATTCTCACCGAGGAAGACTATCGTCTGGCGAAAGACGAGTTCGGCGAGGCCTTTGTCGCCAAGATGGGCGCCGAGTCCATCCGTTCGCTGCTCGAGGTCCTCGATCTCGACGATATGGCGGCCGAGCTGCGGATGATCATGCGCACCGAGACCGCCATCATGCGGCGTCAGAAGGCGGCCAAACGGCTCAAGCTGATCGAAGCCCTCCGCCGCTCCGGCAACCGGCCCGAGTGGATGATCCTCGAGGTCATCCCGGTGCTGCCGCCCGAGTTGCGGCCGCTGGTTCCGCTCGATGGCGGCCGGTTCGCCACTTCGGATCTCAACGATCTCTACCGCCGGGTGATCAACCGCAACAACCGGCTCAAGAAGCTCCTCGATCTCCGCGCGCCCGAGGTCATTGTCCGCAACGAGAAGCGGATGCTCCAGGAGGCGGTCGATGCGCTCTTCGACAACGGTCGCCGGGGGCGAGTCATCAAGGGCTCGAACAACCGGCCGCTCAAGTCGCTTTCGGACAACCTCAAGGGCAAGCAGGGCCGATTCCGTCAGAATCTGCTCGGCAAGCGGGTCGACTACTCGGGTCGTTCGGTCATCGTTGTCGGACCGGAGCTCAAGCTCAACCAGTGCGGTCTGCCCAAGAAAATGGCGCTCGAGCTCTTCAAGCCCTTCGTGTATCAGGAGCTCGAACGGCGCGAGCTCGCGACGACGATCAAGATGGCCAAGGAGCTTGTCGAGCTCCAGACCCCAGAGGTCTGGGATGCGCTCGAGAAGGTGATTCGCGAGCACCCGGTGCTGCTCAACCGAGCCCCCACGCTCCACCGCCTCGGCATCCAGGCCTTCGAGCCGGTGCTGGTTGAAGGCAAGGCGATCAAGATCCATCCCCTGGTCTGCGCCGCCTACAACGCGGACTTCGACGGCGATCAGATGGCGGTCCACGTTCCCCTGTCGCAGAAGGCCCAGCTCGAGGCCCACGTGCTCATGATGTCGTCCCGCAACATTCTGTCGCCTGCGTCCGGCCGGCCGCTTGCGGTGCCGTCGCAGGACATGGTCATCGGGATCTACTACCTGACCACCGAGAACTACATGGCCAAGGGCTCGGGCAAGACCTTCGCCTCGGCCGAAGAGCTCTTCCTCGCCCACCAGGCGGGAGTGGTCGCCACCCAGGCGCCGATCCAGCTGCGCTACACCGGTCAGCTCATCGACCTGGTCGCCCAGGGCGGATCGCAGGACCTCATGCACGCCGACCAGATCGAGGTCGAGAACATGCTTCTCGAGACCACCGCCGGTCGCGTCCTGTTCAACATGCATCTGCCCGATGACATGCCGTTCATCAACGGTCAGCTCAAGAAGAAAGGGCTGCAAAACCTCGTCGCCTTCTCGTCCTTCAGACTCGGGCACCTGCCCACCATCGCGCTCCTCGACAACCTCAAGGAAACCGGTTTCGAGTTCGCGACCAAATCGGGGTTGTCGCTGTCTTCGAGCGACATGGTCATCCCGGAGGCCAAGGAAGGTCATCTCGCCCAGGCCCACAAGGACGTCGACAAGGTCGAGAAGCAGCGGTCTTCCGGTCTCATCACGGCGGGTGAGCGGCACAACAAGATCATCGACATCTGGCACCAGGTCACCGAGGACGTGGCCAAGGAGATGTTCACCCAGATGTCGGAGATCGACATGGAATCGGGCGAGTACAACCCCATTTTCATGATGGCCGACTCCGGAGCCCGTGGATCGAAAGAGCAGGTTCGCCAGCTCGCCGGAATGCGTGGTCTCATGGCCAAGCCGTCGGGCGAGATCATGGAGACGCCCATCACCGCGAACTTCCGCGAAGGCCTGAGCGTGCTCCAGTACTTCATCTCGACCCACGGTGCGCGCAAGGGTCTCGCCGACACCGCGCTCAAGACCGCCGACTCGGGCTATCTCACCCGTCGTCTGGTCGATGTGGCGCAGGATGTCATCGTCGTCGAGCACGACTGTGGGACCCACAACGGAATCGAGGTCGCGGCCATCACCGAGGGTGGTGAGATTCTCGAGCCGCTGCGCGACCGCGTGGTCGGCCGTGTGGTTGCCGAGGACGTCTACGATCCCCTTGAGGGAACGCTGATCTGCCCCGTGAACACCGAGGTCTCCGAGGCCCTCGCGAGCCAGATCCAGGAGGCCGGAATCGAGCGGGTCAGGATTCGTTCGGTGCTCTCCTGTGAGACCGATCGAGGCGTCTGCCAACTGTGTTACGGACGAATGCTCGCCACCGGCAGGTCGGTGGAGATCGGTGAGGCTGTCGGAATCATCGCCGCCCAGTCCATCGGCGAGCCGGGTACTCAGCTCACCATGCGGACCTTCCACTACGGTGGAACCGCAACCCGTGGTGGTGACTCGTCACGCCACGTGGCGAATCACATCGGCAAGGTCAAATTCCTCAACGTGGCTGCGGTGAAGAACAAAGACGGTGAAACCGTCGCCATCTCCCGGACCGGCAAGCTCGTGATCCTCGACGAGCGGCAGCGAGAGAAAGAACGCTACTCGGTCGCCTACGGGTCGCATCTGCTGGTCAAGGACGGAACCGATGTCGATCCGGGAACACCGCTCGTGGACTGGGATCCCTTCACCTCGTCGATTCTGACCGCCATCAAGGGCAAGGTCGCGTTCCACGACCTCATCGAGGGCGAGAATGTCCGTGAGGAGATCGACAAGCTCACCGGCCATGCCCACAAGATCGTCATCGAGCCCCTCGGCTCCGGCAAGCGCATCCCGACCATCGAGATCGTCGGAAGCAAGAAGGACGAGACCCGTCGCTACCAGCTGCCCATCGGTTCCCACCTTTCGGTCAACGAGGGCGACAGGCTGGCCGCGGGCGACGTGCTCGCCAAGATTCCGCGCGAGATGTCGAAGACCAAGGACATCACAGGCGGTCTGCCTCGCGTCGTCGAGCTCTTCGAGGCGCGCAAACCCAAGGACCCGGCGGTGGTCTCGGAGATCGACGGAATCATCAAGATCACCGAACCGGTGCGCGGTCAGCGCCGGATCATGGTCGAGGGCGAGGGTGATGAGCAGCGTGAGTATTCGATCCCCCGCTACGCCCATGTGTCGGTCCAGGAGGGTGAGTTCATTCAGGCTGGTGATCCCCTCACCGAGGGCGCGGTCAACCCGCATGACATCCTGTCGATCCTTGGTGAGAAGGAGATGCAGCGCCACCTGGTGGACAAGATCCAGGAGGTCTACCGCTCCCAGGGTGTGGCCATCAACGACAAGCACATCGAGGTCATGGTCCGCCAGATGATGCGCTTCGTGAAGGTGGTGGATCCGGGCGACACCGACTTCCTGCTCGATCAGCAGGTGCCGAGATACCTCTTCCAGCGGGAGAACGAGCGTGTCATCGCCGCCGGTGGCGAGCCCGCAACCGCCAAGTCGCTTCTGCTTGGCATCACCAAGGCCTCGCTGGCCACCGAGAGCTTCATCTCGGCGGCCTCGTTCCAGGAAACCACTCGGGTGCTCACCGAGGCCGCGGTCTCGGGCAAGGTGGACAACCTCCACGGGCTCAAGGAGAATGTGATCGTCGGCCGTTTGATCCCAGCGGGCACGGGCGCCCCGCGCTATCGTCGCACCGTGATCGACCCGGTCCCCGAAGACGAGCTCGAGCTTGTGGAGGAGGCCGACAACCTCTATCAGGAGATGACCGACGCCGCCGCGGCGCTCATCGAAGCGAAGGGAGATCGCCCCCTGGCCGAGTAGTCCGAACGATTCATGATTTTGCCCCATGAATCGTCCGCACGACGGTTGACAGGGGGGCCGTTCTCAAGTATTCTTCCGCGGCTCTGGCTCTGATAGCCAGGGCCGCGTTCCAACCATTCTGCGCCGAGAGCCCGCGACTCGGCCGAAGTAACCCGAACCAGGGAGCGACCATGCCCACGATCTCGCAATTGGTCCGTCAGGGCCGCAAGGTGGCGACGGAGAAGACCAAGAGCCCGGCACTTCAGGCCTGTCCGCAGCGCCGGGGTGTCTGCACGCGCGTCTTCACCACCACGCCGAAAAAGCCGAATTCCGCCCTCCGGAAGGTGGCTCGTGTCCGGCTGACCAACGGTATCGAGGTGACGGCCTATATCCCAGGTGAGGGCCACAACCTGCAGGAACACTCGCAGGTGATGATCCGCGGTGGGCGCGTCAAGGACCTGCCGGGCGTGCGCTATCACATCATTCGCGGCACCATGGACTGCCAGGGTGTCGAAGGTCGACGGCAACAGCGTTCCAAGTACGGCGCCAAGCGGCCGAAGAACTAGGCGGAGAAGAGAAATGCCTCGGCGAGCTACTGTTGAAAAGCGGAAAATTCTCCCAGACCCCGTGTACAACTCGCGTCTGGTGACCAAGTTCATCAACAACGTGACCAAAGACGGCAAGAAGACCACCGCCGAACGCATCTTCTACGGCGCTCTCGGTGTCATCGAAGAGCGGACCGGTGACGATCCTCTCAAGGTCTTCAAAAAGGCCGTGGAGAACTCCCGGCCGCTGGTCGAGGTCAAGTCCCGCCGGGTCGGTGGATCCACCTACCAGGTGCCCATGGAGGTCCGCTCGGACCGTCAGCAGTCGCTGGCCATTCGCTGGCTCATCAACTTCGCCCGGTCGCGGCACGAGAAGACCATGATGCTGCGTTTTGCCGGCGAGTTCATCGATGCCGCCTCCAACCGCGGAGGCACGATCAAGAAACGCGACGACACCCACCGCATGGCGGAGGCCAACAAGGCCTTTGCCCACTATCGCTGGTAACGGAGTCAGCAGCACGTTTTTTCGTAACGGTTCGGATCGGAGATCTTTGAAAACATGTCCCGCCTCATTCCACTTGAACAGGTCCGTAATATCGGCATCATGGCCCACATCGATGCCGGGAAGACGACGACCACCGAGCGGGTGCTCTATTACACGGGCATCAACTACAAGTTGGGAGAGGTCCACGACGGCACCGCCACCATGGACTGGATGCCGCAGGAGCAAGAGCGGGGCATCACCATTACGTCTGCTGCTACCACCTGCTTCTGGCGCGATCACCGCGTCAACATCATCGACACCCCCGGCCACGTCGACTTCACCGCCGAGGTCGAGCGGTCGCTGCGTGTGCTCGATGGTGCGGTGGCCATCTTCTGCGCCGTCGGTGGGGTCGAGCCCCAGTCCGAGACGGTCTGGCGCCAGGCGGACCGGTACCATGTTCCCCGGGTCGCCTTCGTCAACAAGATGGACCGGATCGGCGCCCGTTTCGCCGGTGTCGTCGATCAGATTCGCGACAAGCTGAAGGCCAACCCGGTGGCGGTCCAGATTCCTCTCGGCCGCGAGGATAACTTCGTCGGTGTCATCGATCTCGTGCGGCTCAAGGCGTATCGCTATCTCGATGAGAGCCTCGGTGCCGAGTACCGCGAAGAAGAAATTCCCGAGGACTATCGCGCCGAGGTCGAGGAGTATCGTGAACGTCTCTTCGAGGCGGTGGCCGAGACTTCGGAGGAGTTGCTCGAGACCTATCTCTCCGAGGGTCAGATGTCCGTCGAGCAGATCCTTTCCGGTCTTCGCGCCGGTACCCTGTCCGGGTTGTTGGTGCCGGTTCTCTGCGGTGCGGCGTTCAAGAACAAGGGTGTACAGCCCTTGCTTGACGCGGTCGTCGATTATCTCCCGTCGCCCAAGGAAGTTCCGCCCATCGAGGGTTTTGCGCCGGGAAGCAGCGAAGTCGATGTCCGGCCCGCGTCGGATGACGAGCCCTTCGCCGCCCTGGTCTTCAAGATCATGACCGACAGCTTTGTCGGCCAGCTCGCCTTCATCCGCGTCTACTCCGGGTGTCTGGCAACCGGCAAGATGGTCGTCAACGCCGCCACCGGCAAGAAGGAGCGGATCGGTCGGCTGCTCAAGATGCACGCCGACAAGCGCGAGGAGATTTCAGAGGTCAATGCCGGTGACATCTGCGCGGTTGTGGGCCTGAGGAACGCCGGCACCGGCGACACCATCTGCGATCCCAGGCATCTCATCATTCTCGAAGCCATGCATTTTCCCGAGCCGGTGATCTCGGTCGTCATCGAACCGAAGACCACCGCGGATCAGAACAACCTCGCCGAAGCCCTGGGCAAGCTGACCCAGGAAGATCCGACCTTCCGGGTTTCAACCGACGAGGAGACCGGTCAGACCATTATCTCGGGGATGGGCGAACTCCACCTCGAGATCATCGTCGACCGGCTGCTGCGCGAGTTCAAGATCGCAGCCAACGTGGGCCGGCCGCAGGTGGCGTATCGAGAGACCGTCACCGAGGAGGCGGAGGGCGAAGGTCGTTTCATCCGCCAGACCGGTGGTCGGGGAATGTACGGACACGCCAAGCTCCGACTCTACCCCCTCACCGATGGAACCGACTTCGAGTTCTCGGACGAGATCCGTGGCGGGACGATTCCAAAGGAGTTCATCCGCCCGGTCGAAATCGGTGCGCGGGAGTCCATGGAGCGCGGCGTGCTCGCCGGCTATCCCCTCCTGGGAGTCGGCGTCGTTCTCTTCGACGGCTCGTTTCACGAAGTCGACTCGTCGGAGATCGCGTTCAAGGTGGCCGGATCCATGGCATTCCAGGACGCCGCCGCAAAGGCCGATCCGGTCCTCCTCGAGCCCGTCATGGAAGTCGAGGCGGTGACGCCTGAAGAGTATATGGGTGATGTGATCGGCGACCTCAACCGTCGCCGCGGCCGGGTGATCAACATGGAGCCCCGCGCCGGTTTTCAGGTCGTATCGGTTCACGTGCCGCTGGCCGAGATGTTCGGTTACGCAACGGACCTGCGCTCCGCCACCCAGGGGCGGGCGACCTACACGATGCAGTTCGATCATTATGACGAAGTTCCCCACAACCTTGCAAACGAGATCGTGGCCCGCGCCAAGGGTCTGACCACCGCGTAAGAGGAGACGCTCATGGCCAAGGAGAAGTTCGAGCGGACAAAGCCGCACGTCAACATCGGGACCATCGGTCACGTGGACCATGGAAAGACGACGTTGACAGCGGCGATCACGAAGACCCTTGCGGCAAAGGGTCTGGCTGACTTCACGCCGTTTGATTCCATTGACAAGGCGCCGGAAGAGAAGGCGCGAGGAATCACGATCAACACGGCACACGTGGAGTATCAGTCGGACACGCGGCACTATGCGCATGTGGACTGTCCGGGACCTGTCTCTTATACACATCTGACGCTGCCGACGAGGTGTCACCGGTGTAGTTCTCGGTGGTCGGCGTAGCATTATAATGGGGGGGGGGGGGGGGGGGGGGGG
>JARFRM010000100.1 GCA_029287235.1 Thermoanaerobaculales bacterium | reverse complement strand
TCCGCCACCGAGTCGTGAACGGCATCACTGTCGGTGGGGTGGCCGTAGGTCTTCGAGACCTGGCTGGCGATGTCCTTACCCGACCGGTCGACGGTCCCGCCGGCGTCGTTGCCGTGGCAGTTGTAGCAGATGAAGTCGCTCACCGTGCCGCCGGGGTTGGTCGATCCCGCCAGCAGCGACGGGTAGTCCGAAAAGTGGACCGCGCCGAAGGGGAACGCACTGGCGTCGGGACCGCCGCCGGCATCGCCGCGATCGGTGTGGCACTTGGTGCAGTTGCGCTCGAAGGCCGAGCCGTCATGCAGCGTGTAGAGCCAGTTGTAGGTCGTCGTGCCGGCCGTGTTTGTGATGAAATCATGGGCGCCGGCGTCGTAGGCCGCGATGTCGAGCGCCGGCCGCGACGCGTCCACCGCGCTCTGATGGCAGGACATGCACATCCCGCCGCCGGCGCCGACGCCCGAGAAGTCGGTCTGGTCGGGGGTGCCGCCGGTGATGGCGCCGCCCGACCTGGTGACCGCCCGCGACGCCTGAGTCCGGGCGTCCTGGTGAACATTGAAGTCGTGCTCGGTCTGGCCGGGCTCGTTGTGGATGTGGTCCTGGTGGCACATGTTGAGGCAGGAGCGGTCAGCGGCGGCATTGGCGCCGAGGGGGTCGGTCCAGCTTGTCGCCGTGTCGGTGAAGGCGTCATTGACGCCGGGCATATTCCCGATGGCGTGCCGGGAGACCTTGGCCACGGTTCCGTTCATCCCGTCCCAGATGTCGGCGTGGCAGCCGGCACAGGTGGCGCCGCCTTCGCTTTCGCCCGCCGAAAAGCCCTTCGAGTGCGGGTGACACGCGGTACATCTCGTGGTGTAGTGCTTGCCGCCGTCACTTTCGCCGGTGTTACGGAAACGCGGCGTCCCGTCGCTGTTCCGGGTCTGGGTGTGGCAGACCTCGCAGATCCCGTTGCCGGGAGCGGTGGCCGTGGCATAGCTTTCGTCTGCCTTGCCGTCGGTGTTGCGGAAGGTGACTGTCTTGTTTCCGTCGCGTGGGGTCGAAATCGTCTCGCGGACGAGAAAGATGTTCCGCGTGAGGTGGGGCTGGTGACAGCTGAGACACTCGAAGCTCACGCTGCCGTACTTGTCGCTGGTGTGCTGCGACGAGTGGGTGGACAGGGCGTGGCAATCGAGGCAGAGCTGTGAGCTGTGGGTCCGACGCAGGAGGTAGCCGTCACCGGTGGGCACCGTGCCCGAGTTGCCGATGTTGATCGCCTGCGACTTGACGGCGACGTTGCCCGCGGCGTCGGTGGCGGTCACCGTCAGAAAATGGGGACCGTTGACGAAGCCCGTCGTGTCGACGTCGAACTCGTAGACCGAGCAACCCGTACCGCAATCGTAGTTGGCGTTGACGCTGACCGCGGTCGACTGCGCGCCGCCGTCCATGGACCACGCCACCGGGTTGGAGGCAGCGAGACCGTCCGCATCCCAGACCTGAATCTTGAACCTCTCACCGCCACCGACGGTGGCGCCGGTGGCCGGGCTGAGGAAGACCAGGGTCGGCGCCGCGTCGTCGGCGCCGCAGCTCGGCACCGACACCGGTCCGAGCACGAATGACCTGGGCGTGACTCCGGGAGCATTGACCCCGTCCGGGTCGTCGTAGGTGACGCGAATGAAATAGTCGGTCCCGGGGCCGACACCGAAGATCACGCACTGGCGGGGCGATGCGCCGGAAAGGTTGACGCACTCGAGGGTCCCGGGCCAGCTGTTGATCGTGTTGTACTCGATCTGGGCCACGCTGTTGCGGTTGTCGTCGTCGGAGAAGGCGCTGGTCACGGTGATCTGCCGGCAGGTGTTCGCCAGACCGGTGTTACTGAGGACGATGGTGTGGTCCACCGCCCCGGCGAGGCCCGGCAACCCGAACACCAGGAGAACGGCCGGAAGCACCGTACCGAACAGGCCGGAAGAATTGGGCAGCCGCAAGGATCTCGGCTTCAATGGTGAAACGTCGCATGCCGAACCGCAGCACGTCATGGCCCGTCCTCCGTCAAGGTGTTGGAATCCACGAAGTGAACGCCGTGGCAGGTGAGGCATTGGATGTTCCCGTTTCCATCGAAGAGGAGGTCGTTGGTGGCGTTGCCGTCGACCCCCGGTGAGCCCTGCAGCGCGCCGTTGCCGTCAAGCGGCGCGGCGCGGTCGTAGCCTCGGCCGTTCACCCCGAGAACGACACCGACCGGATGGCTCTTGGGGGCGCCGTCGCCGGTCTCGACCGCCACATGGTCCATGTCCCAGGTGCGGTGGCAGTCCCGACACATGGCGCTGCCGTCGCCTCCCGGCAGATCGAGGGCGGCGCGTAGAAACGGCCAGGTCGCTGCGAACTCCCAGCGCTCGCCGGCCGCATAGCTGCCGGAGCCGAAGGTCACCGCCACCCCGCTGTCGAGGGCGACCGGTGTCGCTCCGGCGGCGTTCAGGTTCGGGAACCAACTGATGCCGTTGTCCTTCGAATAGTGGAAACGGGCGGTGTTGGCGGTGCCAGCCTGAACGATCTCGACGAGGTACCAGACCCCATCCGCGCCGGTGAAAGTCCCCCCGGAGGCGAGCGCGCCGGTGCTGCCCAGATTGGTCGTCCTCTGCGCCGGACGCACCCGCGACGAACCGCCGAAGCTGTCCTTGGCGGCATGTTGGTCGTGACACGTCGAGCACACGACCATGTCGCTCATGATCCGCAGCAACATTTCGTTGTCGATGGGGAGCTGGGTATGGAGGCCGACATTGACCGCATCGACCGCAAAGGCGTGCGAGGTTCCGCTGACTCCCGGAATCGCCGAATGGACGTCGTCAACCGGCATGGCCGAGGCGATCCCCGAGGCGTTGTGGCACGACTGACAGAGATTGGTGTTCTCAGCCGCGGTGGTCAGCCCTCCTCCGGCCGCCTGGTGGGTGACGTGGCATGGGGTCGTACAATCGGTCGTGATGGACGTGCTCGACCAGTGGGGTGGATCGGAGGCACGTACAGCCGCACTCTGGGCGAGAACGCAGACCGCGACGACGACGAGGTCGATCCGCCGGCTGCGTCGGCGCCGAGGCACCGATCCCGACGGATGATTCATCACGCCACCCGATTGATCACGCATGCTCATCTTCCACCTCATGCCGTCACGGCAACCACACGGTGCCCTCGAGGGCCACCGGATCGGGCGAGATGTCGCCCACCGCCGGTGTCGGAATCTCGACCACCGCGGTGAAGTCCCCCTCGCCGAGGGTCACCATTGTGACCGTGAACCGGCAGCTGTCGCCGATCTCGATCCATTTTGAGCTGCAATCGTCGTCGCGGATCACGAACTCCGTCGCATGGTCGCCTGCGACGTTGAGCCGCCCGACCCACACGGGTTCCTCGGTCGCGTTGGCCACGGTCACGATCGCGAGCCCGCCGTCGTGGCCGAGCTCCACCTCGCCGAAGGAGACCTCGATGGGCGTGACCCGAATACTCTTGCTCGCGGTCGACGAGGTCCATGCGCTCATGTCGCCGGTCTCGAAGCCGTCCACGAAGATGAAGCTCTCACCTCCGATCAACTCGACCGCGAACTCGAATCCGGCGGAGATCGGGATGATCAGCCGTGCCTGCCTGATACCCACGTCACCGGGTGTGAAACTCACCTGGAGCCAGCAGGCCTGATCGACATCAACCTGATTCCCGCTGCACTGATCCGTCACGACATCGAAGTCCGAGGGATCATCACCCTCCAGGAATATCTCATCGACGTCGATTCGCGCGGTCCCGGAGTTGAGCACCTGAATCGATTCAGCCGGGCTTGCCGTCCCGGTGTCGACGTATCCGAAATCGACCGTCGATGGCTGCGGGCTGAGCTCGAGCAGATCGCCGGACCCCGAGAGCGGAACCTCACGAGGGCTGTTCGGCAGATCGCTCGAGATCGTGAGCACGCCTGTGGCGACCCCCGGATCGCTGGGGCTGAAGCTGACCCAGACGGCGCAGGAGCTTCCACCCGCGAGAACAGCTCCACACTGGGTTGAAGAGACAAACGCTCCGCTCGCCGAGATACCCATGAGATTGAGATCGACGGTGCCCGTATTGGAGAGCACCACGCTCTGGATCGCACTCGATGTCCCGACCGCCTGTGGAGGAAACTCGAGGCTCGGCGGATCGACCGAGAGCTCCGCGGGCACGTACCCCAGACCGTTCAGCGCGATCCGCAGGGGATCGCCGCCGGCGCTCGTGTGAAGCAGAATCTCACCGGTTTGGATACCGGGGGCCGATGGCCGGAAAAAGACATCAAAAACACACGCGCCGGCCGGAGCGACCACTTGACACCCACCGGAGACGAGATACGGGCCCCGGACTTCAACCATGGAGACACCGAGCGGCGCCTCCCCGGTGTTGAAGAGGTCGACACTGAGGGGCGCCCCTGTCGACCCGACAACCTCGGGCGTAAACTGGAGAATCTGAGTGGAAACCGATGCTTGAGCGACCGGCCAGTCGATGGGCTCCGGCGGGCCGAGCTGGAAGACCTGGGCCGCGGAGCCGTTCAGCGATGCCACCACCAGGCCGCCGAAGCTTTCAGCGAGAGCGATCCCCGTGGGGGTCTTGAACTCGCCCACGCCATCACCGTATGTCCCTGCAATCTCTCGCAGGATGCCGTCCGGACCAAAGCTCTGCACCCAACTTTGGAATGTGTCACTGGCCCAGATCACGCCGCGGGAATCCACTGCGACGTCATCCAGCTCGACAAACTCGCCGGCGGCGCCGCCGCTGCCGCCGATGGCCAAGCTCAACGAACCGTCACGGTTGAAGATCTTGATGTTCCGATGACCACGGTCAGCCACAACGATCCTGCCGTCAGGCAGGACCGCCACCCCGCTCGGGCTGCGCAGCTGGTTCGGCGCGTCACCTGTCGAACCGATATCGGCGACAACCACTCCGGCCTCGTCATAGACCACGGCCCGTCCGCTGTGCCGCTTCAGAACCACGTACTGCCGGCGCTGATGATCCACCGCCACATCGCTGATCTCGGTCGCGTCGTCATCGAGCTGCCTGATGAGTGCGCCGTCGCGTCCGTGGACCGATGCCCCCTGCGATGTCCCGACCAGCAACCGGTCCGCCCAGTCCACCGCAACGGCGGTCGCATCCGCCATGGGAAGGTGGTACATGGGCCGCCCATTCTCGAGCCGCAGCACGGAAATCCCCCCGGCCGCTCGGTCAACGACATAGAGGCTTCCGAAGGAGTCCACCGCCAACCGCTGCGGACTCTTCAGCCCGTCGGAAATGCGCCCGAGGGCCGAGACATCGCTGACCGACACCACGACGGACCCCATCCCCGCCGCCCCTTGCGGATCGGTGGCGACACAGGCCACGGTAGCGACGGCCGGCTCGGCCGAGGTGAATTCAGCGGTCGACCCGGGTCCCTGAGTCACCGTGCCGACATCGGTGGACCACTCATAGGTCAACGGATCGCCGTCTGGATCGTCGGCGACGCAGTTCAGCTGTGCGATCTCTCCCGGATAGAGCCGACCGGGATCTGCGGTCACGGATGTCACCACCGGTGCCTGGTTGTTGGTCGATGTCACCGTCACGAGAACCGTCGCGGTCGTCGTCTGCCGACCGCCGCACAGAAAGGTGCCGCTGTCTGAAAGCTCGACCTCGATGGTGTAGACATCCTCGGCCGTGGGCGCCAGCCACTGCGCCGTCGCCGCATAGGGTGAGCCGCTGGTTCCGTTGTTCTGTGCGCCGATGGTCCCGCCGGTGGCCGACCACAGGGTCAGATCGGAGCGGATGAAGAGACCGCACCCGTCGGTACAGGTGTCGATGCAGTCAGGATCGTGCGCCGCAACCGAGAGGTTGACCGTCCCACCCGGAGCCACCGTCGTCGGCGTCGCCCCGAAGCTGTCGATCACCGGTGCTTGATTGGCCAGGGCGATCCCGGGCACGACGCTGACCGCGATCAGAAGCGCCAACGCCTTCGTGGCGTGGGGAATATTCCGTAACCGTCGAGCCAAAAAGCGAGATATTCCCATAGTCAGCACATCACAGCCCCTCGACACGATGGGATGCAAGAACGATTCCTTAGCGATCCAGACACGACCGAAGCTCACCCATCTTATCGCGAGCCGATTGGTTCAGACCAGTGTTGCCACCGGTCGATTCGCCCTGAGCCCGACCTTCTCACCAATTTCCTACTGCGGCCGACGATTCACAGCAGATCTTCCAGTCTGGTCGATGGTGCTCCGACCCGTTAAGATTGGGAGCGAAAAATCAGGAGGACGACATGACCTCGACGCCGCGGAAAATCCTCGTCGCGACGGACTTCTCATCCACCGCCGACAGTGCCGAGAAGCTCGCATTTCAGCTGGCGCGGCTTCTCCGGGCCGAACTTCACCTGGTCCACGTCCGGGTGATTCTGGAAGACCCTCTGATGGCCGAGGAGCGCCAGCTCGAGATCGAACGCCTGATGTCGTCCGCGGACGAGGCGACCAAGGACGCGTTCGACCGCACACGAGGCGGTGACCGGGAGATCGTAGTCGAAACGCACCTTGTCCGAAGCGTTTCGGCGGCAGAGGCCATCGTCGAGACCGCCTCGGAACTCGAGTGCGACCTCGTCGTCATGGGCACCCACGGACGACGTGGAATCAAACACATGCTTCTCGGCTCGGTCGCGGAGAACGTCGTACGGAGTGTCGACATCCCGGTGCTCACCGTTCGCCCCGGCATCGAGGTCGCTACTCTCGGACCCAAGAGAATACTGGTGGCCCACGATTTTTCCGATCGGTCGGCGACAGCCGTCCGTGTCGCCGGTGACTGGGCGACGGACTTTGACGCCAAGATCACCGTACTTCACGTTGTGGAACCGGTTGTCTATCCCGAGTTCTACGCCATCAACGTGCTCTCGGACGATGTCATGACGAGGCTCCGGGACCGCGCCACCGAAGCCCTCGACGACGCAGCGGACAAAATCCTCGGGGACCGACCGGTCAACACCCTGGTGCTCGTCGGCCGCGCCACCGACACCATCATCGCCGAGGCCCGGCCCGAAAACTTCGATCTCGTCGTCATGGGGACGCGGGGACTCACAGGGCTCGAACAACTCGTGCTCGGATCGGTGGCCGAGGGTGTCCTGAGGCGATGCCCGGTGCCGTTGCTGACGGTGAGTGGGTAGGATCCCAAGCTCAGAGACGCAATCCTGCATTGGTTCTATCGACGCCCTACCCGTACGGATGCCAGGCACCCCCTCGCAAGAAACGACGAGAGCCAGGCACCGCCACCCAGCGAGATCTTGGTTCTTACCGCTCGGTCTGGACCGGCAAACGATTAAAGCGATTCATTGCTGTATCCAGCCCTTCGGTGATGACGGATTCGACGGCATCGGCGGCTCTGGTGACGGCGGCAGCCACATCCTCGAGCTCTTCGTTCTTGAACGGCGTGGTCACATGGGCCGCGAGATCATCCCAAACCTCTCCGCCCCGCACCCCGACGCGAAGCCTCGGGAAAGACTGCCCCGCCACGTCGCACAGGTCTCGCAGGCCGTTGTGGGTCCCGGATCCACCGTGCTTCCGTAGCCGCAACCTGCCGATTCCAAGGTCGATATCATCGACCACCACGAGGACCTGTTCCGGCTCGAGGGAGAACCTCTCGAGCAACCACCCGAGAGCCGCCCCCGACCGGTTCATGAAGGTCATCGGTTTGGCGCCGATCACGCCGGAGCCGAGGTTCAGGGAGATGAGGTCACACAGGATGTACCGTTCCCAGGAACCGAGGCCCCACCGGAATCCAAGTTCGTCCACGACCCGAAACCCGACGTTGTGTCGGGTTTCGGCGTAACGCGGCCCCGGGTTCCCGAGGCCGAGCACGAGTTCGATGGACATCCGCCTGGACGGCTACTCGGCCGCTTCCTCGTCTTCCTTGGCCTTGCCGATGAGCTCGGGTTCGGCGCTCTCCTCGATGACGAGTTCCTCTTCGAGCTCTTCCGCGACCTCTTCCTCGACAACTCGAGGATGCTCGACGATCACGACAACCCGACTCGGATCCTCGAGGAACTTGCCGCTTTCGGGGAGCTTGTCCTCGAGATCAGCCACCGTGACGACATCGCCGATCAGCATCTCGGACACATCCACATCGATATGATCGAACATATGACGCGGGAGAACCTCGACGGAGAGCTCACGCGACGAGAAGTCGATGCGTCCGCCGTTGCGGACCCCGACGCAGTCACCGATGAGATCGATGCGGATCGTCACGTTGAGCTTGTGGCCGGCGGTGACGCGGATGAAGTCGATGTGGATGAACTTGCCCGAGATCGGATCGACCTGGAGCTCTTTGATCATCGCTTGCCGCTCTTCCTTCGTGCCCTTGAGCTTGAGGAGGAAGATGGTGTTCTCGCCGGTCCCCAGTTTGAGGATTTCCCGAACGGCGAGTTCATCGACGGAAATCGGCACCGCTCCCTTGTCGCCACCGTAGATAACGGCGGGAACCCGGCCTTCTGCACGCAGGCGACCCGAGGAATTGGTCCCCTTGTCCTCGCGCTTGTCGACGATCAGAGTGATATCAGCAGTTTCAATTGTCGTTGCCATGCTCGTTGTCTCCTTACACACAGCCCCACCCCAAAACCTGAGGCCAACGGGGTCGGGTTACACAAATAGGCTCGAAACGGACGCTCCCTCGTGAATCCTGCGAATCGCCTCGCCAAGCAGCACGGCCAGTGAAAGCTGCTCGATCTTAGGGCTCTTTGCCGCCTCCTCATCGAGACACAAGGTGTCGGTCACCAGCACCTTCTCGATGGTGCTGGAATTGATGCGGTCAACCGCGGGCCCGGACAGGACGGGGTGAACACCGGCTGCATAAACCGAGCGCGCACCACGTTCGGTCAGGGCCTTTGCCGAGCCCACGAGAGTTCCCGCAGTGTCGATGATGTCGTCGATGATGACGCAGTCGCGACCTTCCACGTCACCGATCACGTTCATGATTTCGGCCTTGTTGGCCTCGGGGCGGCGTTTGTCCATGATCGCCAAGTCACTCTCCAGCCGCTTGGCGAAGGCCCGCGCGCGCTCGACACCACCGGCATCGGGCGACACCAGGACCAGCCGGTCGAGGTTCTTGCGACGAATCGCCTCGATGAGAATCGGCGCAGCGTAGAGATGATCGACGGGGATGTCGAAGAAACCCTGAATCTGCGCAGCATGGAGATCGATGGTCAGCACCCGACCCGCCCCGGCCGAGGTGATCAGATTGGCCACGAGCTTCGCGGTGATGGGAACCCGCGGCGCATCCTTACGGTCCTGCCGGGCGTAACCCATGTATGGCATCACGACGCAGACCCGTGCCGGTGACGCCCGACGGAAGGCGTCGAGCATGATCAGCAACTCCATCAGGCTCTCGTTCGCCGGCTGCCCGGTGGGTTGGACGATGAAGACATCGGAACCCCGAACGTTGTCCTGAATCTGGCAGAAGATCTCACCGTCGGAGAAGCTCCCGAGACGCAGGTGTCCCATCTCGATCTGCAGATAACCGCAGATCGCTTCCGATAGCGCCGGGTTCGCGCGACCGGAAAAGACCTGTAAGGGATTTTCTTTGAGCATCTTCGTGCCTGCCTCTTGGCTGGGGCGGCAGGATTCGAACCTGCGAATGCCGGGACCAAAACCCGGTGGCTTTCCACTTGCCGACGCCCCAAGCGTCGCGAATTATAGCCGAGCCCGTCGATTCGGACGGCGGGCGAGCACCACGCTCGCCGCCGAGACCGAATCAATCAGTCGGCGTCGAGATTCCTCCTGTTGACGTCCGCGGTCCAGTAGTCCTCGCTGAAGAGCTTCGCCGACAACCGATCCACGACGCTCGGTGAGCCTGCGCCGCTGCCTTTCTTCCGGTTGTCGGGATCCGGCACCGAATGGTGAAGAACAGCGCTCTGATACTCCTCGATGACCCGCTGATCGATCGCCTCTCTGGTCTCCCTGTTGAGAGGATGGGCGATGTCCCGCATCTGTCCGTTGCGGGCCTTTCGGGCCGGCATGGTCACAAAAAGCTGGTTCTCGCGACCTTCGATCACCCGCAGATCGTTAATGATGAAACAATCATCGACAACGATGCTCGCGAATGCCCGGATCTTCCCACCCTTGGCCGGGCTGATGCGAACTTCAGTCACCTTCATCGCAAACCTCCGTCACTCACCACTTCGACCTCGAGCCGCGCCGCGCGGCGCTGCAGGGTCCCTCCCACGTGCACGAACCATTCTGAGGGCAGCTCGGCGGCTGCCCGCCGTGCGGCCATCGGATCGTCGAAAACAGCATAGCTCGCTGCACCGGAACCCGAAAGAGAAGCGTGCAACGAACCGCACGAGCGCAGAATCCGCAAACCCTCGCCGACCTCCGGCCAACCGGTGACCACGGCATCTTCGAGCTCGTTGGTCACCACCCGCCAATCCAGTCGTCCCCGCAGGCCAGCCGCGAAGGCGTATAAGTTACCTTCTGGCCGGGTCGAGGTCAACCGCGACCCGAGACGATCATATGCTTCTGCCGACGATACCCGCGTGTTCGGAACGGTCACAACCACCGCCAATGGCGCCTGATCGGGCAATGGGAAGACCTCGTCGCCACGCCCGATACCGAGCGCCAGACCACCGAGAAGGAAGAACGGGACATCGCTCCCGAGTCCTGCGGCAAGCCGGTGGAGACCCATCCCATCGAGACCACAACCCCATAATCGGTCGAGGAGGACGAGCGCGGCTGCGGCGTCCGCCGAGCCTCCGCCGAGCCCACCACACACGGGGATCTTCTTCTCCAACCTCAATCCGGCTCCCGCACTGACTCCGGTCTCTTCGGCGAGGGTGTGCGCTGCACGAAGAACGAGATTGTCCTCGTTTGCGTCAACCACACCCGCAGGATTCACTTCAAGCTCAAACTCGCCGCGGGGAGCGATCTCTGCCGAGAGGCGATCGAACAGGTCGATGCTCTGAAACAGCGTTCGGAGCTCGTGGTAGCCGTCCCGGCGACGTCCCAGAATCTCGAGGTGGAGGTTGATCTTTGCCGGGACAGCGACCGAGATCACCATTCGGCGCAAGGCTCGAAGACCGGCAGCTCGGGCAGCGATGCCTGTTGAGGCCACTCGAGACGCGTCAACTCGAGCTCAGCCCACCGCCCGTCAGAGTTCTCCAACCTGATCGTTCCGGGAACCGAGCTGGCATGGGAGCTGAGCTCGATGTGCCATCCGGCACCACCGACGGGCCCCAGCTCGCTCACCTCCACCACCCGCCAGGGCTCCTGTGAGAGACGGATTCGGGCCGCCCAACCGGCGCCGCGCACATCGATGGCGCCATCGGAGTCGAGCACGACCTCGTCGCCCGGAATCACCGGCAACCGGCCGCCGAGCAGTCGAACCGCCTGACTCAACGGCAAGGCGCCCACACCGAGGACCTCCTCGAGGTCAACCACCTCGCGGCGGCACCCTTCATCCATGTCGAAGAAGACGGCCGGGCCCCGACCCGACCATGCGGTGAGTGAGACCGCCCCGCCAAAGGGCTCCGAAATGGTCAATCGACCCTCGTCCCCGGCGGTGACCACCGCCAACCGCAGGCCTCCCGATCTGGCGACCCGCAGGCCGTAGAGCGCCGCAAAGTCGCCGGGGAGGGGTCGGGTCAGCAACTCCATTGCCTCGGCAAATTGCGCGGAATCGACAACGGTCTGACCTCGGCTCGCGCAACCGGAGGCCGCAACCAGGACAACCACAAGCACGGCGGCGCCGAGCGCCCGCCGGCGACCGCTATTCGGACGAGCCATCACCGAGACTGTCGAGCAACGATCGAACATGGTCCGGGTCCTCGCAACCGAGGTTCAGGGCGAGGTGAAGATAGCGGTCGGCTTCTTCGATCTCGCCATTCGCCATCAAGACCTCCCCGAGGTGGGCGAGCAGGGTTCCGTCGCCGGAGTTGAACTCGATGGCTCGCCGGAGCCAGTACTCGGCCTCCTCCAAGGCGCCGAGCCGGAAGTGGACCCACCCGAGAGAATCCAGATACGCCGGATTCTCGGGATCCATCTCCACCGCACCACTGATCAGATCGAGGGCCTCTTCGAGCCGGACATTACGGTCCGCCCAAAGATAGCCGAGGTAGTTGGCGGCGTTGGCGTCGTCAGGGTCGGCGTCGAGAAGCTCGAGGAAAACATCTTCCGCCTCGTCGAACCGATCGAGGCGTTCGAGGGAGGCGGCCTGGGTGAAGAGAATCTCCCGATTGCCGGGGAAGCGATTGCGGGCGGTCGCGGCCTCCCGTTCGGCGTCCGACCACCGTTCCGCGCTCTGCAGGACCTGGAGCCCGATCACGACCGAACTCGGGTCGTCACTGTCGAGGAGAGGGCGCAGCCGCTGCCATGCCCGTGGATCGGAGGAACGGACCCTGAACTCTGCTTCGATGGCCTGGGCAGCCAGCCGGGCGTCGCCCTCGAGCCGCGGTTGCAGCCGCATCATGGCGCTGACGCCGGGGCGCCAATCCTCCTCCTGCCGAAAGGACTCGCCGAGCAGGCGCACATACTCTTCACCCGCCATTTCGGGATCGGCAACCCTCGCCAGCCACTCCCGAGCGACGAGGGGGTTGCCGGCCACGAGCTCGATCCGTGCGCCGGTCACCGCACACCTGACCGCGCTGGTCGATCCGGCATCGGCGGCGATCGGCTCCCACGCGCGATCGATCCAGCGCCGAGCTTCTTCGAGATCGCCCATCCTCGACAATGCCCAGGCCAGGGACAGCTTGAAGTCAATCTCAGTCGGATTCTTCTTGAGCAGCGAGCGAAATTCCCCGGCGGCTTCCCCATATCTGCCGGTCGCCGACAGGAGATGAGCCCGAAGGGTGCGTCCCCGCTCCGAGTCGGGCACCTGGCGAAGGACTCGATTGACGACCTGGAGGGCCTGCGCCGGCCGATTGGCATCCCACAGCAAATAGGCGGTGCGCATGAGCTGGTCGAGATCATCGTCGTCGAGCGAAGCCAGCATGAGATCGGCGGCCTTCCCCGGCATGTCGAGCTCGATCAGGAGATCCACCGCGCTGCTGCGGCAATGTTCCGCCATGACCTCGCTTGCCGCACACACCGAAAAGAGCTCTGCAGCTTCCTCCTTGCGATCGAGTTGGAGCAGCAGCGTCGCGTGGTAGGAAACGAGCTGCGGAGAGCCGGGGCGGTTCTTCCGCAACTCGGCGATGACCTCTTCCGCTTCCGCGATGAGGTTCATCCTGTGTAGGAGTTGGCCGAGGGCGAGCAGCAGATTCGGATCATCATCGCGTTCGTCGAGCACGTCCTCCAGGGCGTCCCGCGCATCCGCCATCCGCTCGGGTTCCTGAGCCGAATACTGGGCGAGGGCGAGGGCGAGGACTCGGCGACCGTGCCAATCGAGACCGTCGACTCCATCGAGGAGAGAGACCGCCCGATCGGCGATTCCGACCCGCAAAAGGAGATCGGCAAAACCGATTCGAACCTCGACGACCGAGGGGTCTTCCGCCAGCGCCCGGTCGTACGCGGCGAGCGCCTCACGGAACCGTTCCTCGCTCTGCAGCAGTCGGGCCTCGAGAAACGCGTTCAGACCGGGGGGAAAACCACTCCCCTGCTGGTCAACCGTCGGCTGCTGAGCGGACAACGCCCCGACCACGAACGCCAACGTCGTGATTGTGATTGTCGCTGCTCTCATGAAATACCGGTTCATCCTACTCATGCTCTCCCATACGCCATATTCAAGTGATTTTGCCTCCCAGTTCTTCCCGGCAGCGTCACGAGTGTACCTGGGATGCCCGCCTGAACAAGCTTCAGATTCAGTCAAGCCGGAGCCTTCGAGATTCCGGCACGACTGAAGTTGAGTGCTACACTTACGCCCCATGACTGACCCCACCGAAACCGATCCGCTCTTCTCCGATCTCACTTTCAACGATGTCGACCTGCCCGATGAGCTTCTCGCGGCGGTCGAAGATCTCGGCTTCGAGAGACTGACCCGGGTTCAGGCGGAGGTGCTGCCGCTGTCGCTTCAGGGGCGCGACATCGTGGCCCAGGCACAGACCGGTTCGGGCAAGACCGCGGCCTATCTGCTCACCCTTTTTGCCAGAATGATGCGGCAGGAGCGGCAATCGGAGATTCAGAACCCTCGCGGCCTGATCATCGCCCCGACCCGCGAGCTTGCCGTTCAGATTGCGTCTGATGCCGAGAAGCTAGCGGCCCACATTTCCTTCAGCGTGCATGTGGTTTTCGGCGGGATCGACTACAAGAAACAGCAGAACAGGTTCGCGTCCGGCGTCGATCTGCTCATCGGCACGCCCGGACGTCTCATCGACTATCACCGCAAGGGGGCCTATAGCCTGCGCGACACGGAGATGGTCGTGGTTGACGAGTGCGACCGGCTATTCGACATGGGCTTCGCCGAAGACCTCCGGTGGTTGCTCCACCGCCTGCCCTACACCGACAAGCGCCAGTCGCTGATGTTCACCGCCACCCTTTCGCGGCGGGTCATGCAGCTCGGCTGGCGGGAGATGACCAACCCCGCCGAGATCGTCATCAATCGCGAGCAGCTCACGCCGGAAACGGTTCACCAGGAGCTCTACCACGTCGCCTCCCACGAGAAGTTGTCGCTTCTTCTCGGTCTGCTCAAACGCGAGGGCGGTGAGCGGATCATGATCTTCCTCAACACCAAACACGCCGCGCGGCGTCTGGTCGAGGACCTTCGCCGACACGGCTACGTCGCACGGGGTCTGACCGGCGATGTCATGCAGACCAAGAGACTGAAAGTGCTTGACGATTTCCGCGACGGTCAGCTGCCCATCCTCGTCGCCACCGACGTGGCGAGCCGCGGCCTCCACATCGACGGCGTCACTCACGTCATCAACTTCGACCTGCCGCAGGACGCCGAGGACTATGTCCACCGCATCGGTCGGACCGCGCGTGTCGGCGCCGAGGGCAAGGCCTTCACCCTCGCCTGCGACGACTATGTCTACTCCCTCGACGCGGTTCACAAGTACGTCGGCTATGAGATTCCCGTCTGTTTCGCGCCCGAAGAGCTCTTCGCCGAGGTCATCCCGTTCAAACACAAACCGAGGCCGAGGCCTCAGCGAGACAGCCGGCGACCTCCGTCGAGGAGACCCGCCGACCGGCGCCCAGCGCCCGCCGAAAAACCTCCCGAGAAGACCGCCCAGGCCTCCGGCGATGGCGACCGACCGAAGAAGAAAAGGCGGCGGAGACGTCGCCGGCCACGCAAACCGCCGGCGAACTCGGAAGGGTAGCTCGCGTTCTCCGCCTTCTGGAACGCCAATGGCGTCCCACGAGTCTGCAGCGGCAGCGGTAGCGGCAGCGGTATCGATCAGTATCGCGCCTCTACAGGCAAAGGCCGTGCGGCGGGGTGCCGGGTCCGCATTTGTGTCCCATCGACCTCCCGGCATTGTAGCGCGCTGCTCACAAATGCCGACCGGGCTCCCACGGAGAGCGCCTCGAAGTCATCTTTCCCGGCTACGAAGCAGGCCGCCGGCGCGCAATCAGCGCGGTCGCAGCCCTCCCCGTCACCCACGAGTGACCGCGCTGATTGTGCGACGCTGGGGAGCCAGAGGCGACCCAGAAGGCCGGGGTTGAGAGAATCATGTACGCCAGCCGCCACTCCCGTCGGCGGCGCAACACCGACGAGGCCCCGATTGCCGCGGTTGGCCGAGAGTGCCCCCCAATACATTGTTTGGCCAAAACGCTTGAAATACTTTCCAAACAATGATTTGGAGCGGCAAATCCGTTCAAGGCCAGGTTCGCAGACCCTCCACAGAACACGTAATGTGGCAGGTATCTGTTCACCACAGACCATGACTTCGTTCGCCTTGCTCGGCTAGAGTGGAGTGCATGCAGATACTCAGAACCGCGGCCATCTCGTTTGTCGTCCTGGCAATCACAGCACTCTGCTCGGCGAAGGCCAAACCCCCGACAGGGGTCCTCGCAGCGTCGGTGGGCAACTCGGTGATACTGGTGGAACCCACCAGCGGTCGCACGATCACGCTTGAAACAGGCCCGGTCGGCTGGCTCTTTCCCGCTCCCGGCGGAGTTCTCTTCGCCCCGGATGTCATCAATTCGCAGACTTCGGTGATCAGCCTGCTATCGCTGGCGATCGTCGACCGCCTCGACGGCCTCACCATGCCGCATTTCAGCGCCAACCCCGACCGTTACACCGCCATTGCCGACGACGTCGTGACGCTGAGCTACCCCGACCGCGCCGTGATCAAGAGGATCTCGGCGAAGATCGTCCACCCGTGGCAGGTCATCATGGCCCCGGATGGGGCCGCGATGCTGATCCTCGAACGACTGCCGGACGGAAGCACCGGTACGCACATGAGCACCGTGAACCTCATCACCAGCCAGGTGGTCTACCGGCGACTCCTGCCCGGCGACATCCGCCACATCTCGCTCTCGCCCCAGCTCGGTCTCCTCGCCCTGGCCGACGCCGAGAACAACCAGGTCCACCTTGTGGAACCGGCGACCCTGGCGCCCATGGCCGCACGTCCCACCCCGGGCCAGCCCATCGATGTCGCCTTCACCCTCGACGGCAAGACCATGGCGACCGCCGTCGACACCGGCGACGGCGCCGGCATCCTCGATCTCGCCCATTTCAAGACCGGGAAAAAGGGTATGCAGCTCAAAAAGACGCACTCGATTCCCCTGAGCGCGGCTCCGGTTCGATTGGCAGCCTCGCCCGGCGGAAAGTACGTCGCGATCGCCCTGGATGGCGGTTCGGTTGCCGTTGTCGATATCGAAGGCCGAGTCATCACGGGCACAGGAGCGCTCCCCGACACGCCGCGCGATCTTCGCTGGTGCGACCCGACGCGCGAAGGCCCCATGATCGCCGACTGGTCCGATGGTGAGGTTCCGGCAGAGTTCGGGACATTTGTCCCCAAGGTCAAGGACGACAAATCGAGCGGTCTGGAGGAGCCCGTGTGGAAAAAGCCACCGGATTAACAACCTGGGCTCTCGCCGAGGGCTTCGACGTCGCAGGGGTCGCCGCCGCGGGTCCGTCCTCATCTACAGCCCATCTCGGGGCATGGCTGGCCGCAGGAATGCACGGAGGGATGGCCTATATGGCCGACACCGCCCTCCAGCGCTCGGACCCACGCCACCTGCTCGAGGGATGCCGATCGGTGCTGATGGTCGCCATGAGCTATCACAGCTCGGCGGTGGCCTCCGATGACCCAGTGGGAGGTGAAGGTCGCGTGTGGATTTCCCGCTATGCGTGGGGACGCGACTACCACCGGATCATCAAGAAGAAACTCATCCGCATCGGCCGTCGCCTCGAAGAGACGAACCCGGGCTGCGGTTGGCGGGCCGTCGTCGATACCGCACCCCTTCTAGAACGCGAGTGGGCCGCCCGTGCCGGTCTCGGTTGGATCGGCAAAAACACGATGCTCCTCAACCGTCGTTTCGGATCCGAGCTCTTTCTCGGTGCCCTCCTCACCGATCTCGAAATCCCACCGGATCAACCTGTTCCCGATCACTGCGGCCGGTGCACGGCGTGTCTCGATGCCTGTCCTACGGACGCATTTCCGGCTCCCTACACCCTCGACGCCCGGCGCTGCATCGGCTACCTCACCATCGAGCACCGCGAGGAGATCCCCGCCGATCTGGCTCCGGCCATGGGTGACATGGTGGCCGGCTGCGACCGCTGCAACGAGGTCTGTCCGTGGACCGGGAAGGCGCCGGCCGATCTCCACCCCGAGTTCGCTCCCGCCGAACACCGATTCCGACCCCGGCTTGCCGATCTCGAGGCCCTCGACGAGGAGGGGTGGAAGCTCTGGCGGCAGGGGAGCCCGCTGGGACGGATTCCCTTCACGCAGCTCAGACGAAGCCTCGCGGTGGCGAGGGCGAACATGGAACAAACTATTGGCGCCAAATGGGATGAGTAGGCCGGCCTCCGACCGGCCTACTCATCCCATCTGGCACCCCTACTATGGCACCTTTACTAATCCTTCGTTGAAGCTGCCGCGCCTGACAACAAAAAACCCGCGCTGAGCGCGGGTGGATCGTTGTTGAGGTGACTCGATCTACGGTTTCTTCAGAGGCCGCATCACCATGGTCAGATCGCGACCTTCGAGCCGGTCTGGCATCCTCTCGAGCTTGGCGATATCCTCGAGATCCGCAGCGACTCGCCGGAGCAGTTCGAAGCCGTTCTCGGGACGACGCATCTCACGCATCCGAAACATGATGGTCACTTTGACGTGCTTGCCCTGCTCGAGGAACTTTCGCGCCCGTCGTGTCTTGGTTTCGAAATCGTGGATGTTGATGTTGGGTCTGTACTTGACCTCTTTGATATCGACCTGATGCTGGAGCTTCTTGGCCTCGCGCGCCTTCTTCTCCTGCTCGAAGCGGAAACGCCCGTAGTCCATGATCTTGCAGACGATAGGGCGCGAAGTGGCGGCGACTTCGACCAGGTCGAGACCCTGTTCGCGGGCTAGTTTCAGAGCCTCATCCACGGGCAGAACACCGATCTGTTCACCATCGGCGCCGATGAGGCGGACCGGCGAGAGCCGGATTCGTTCATTGATACGCACCTGGGGTGCTTCTGGGTCGTCACGGAACGCGAACTTGCGGATGATCATCCTCCTTTGTTTCTCGGTTGTCTTCGCAGCCGACCGAACACCCGGCCGCACTGAACTCGTAGTATATCAAACGATGACCCGATGGGAGTCTCTGCCGGGCAGTTTCCGGGTCACTCCACCGGTTTGGCGATGAACCTGGACCACCCTGCGATGGCGGCAAAGCCCACGGCGAGAAGCAACCAGGGTGAGATGCCGGCGACGGCCTCGGGCAGATAGCCGATGACGATGGACAGTCCCGCACCGAGCAGGGCGTAGGGCAGCTGGGTCCGCACGTGGTCCACGTGATCGCAGCTCGACGCCATGGACGACAGGATCGTCGTATCTGAGATCGGCGAGCAGTGATCGCCGAAGACCGCGCCCCCGAGGATGGCCGAGACCGTCGCCGCAAGGACCAGGGTGTCGCCACCCGAGGCGTCGAGCACCAACGGCACCGCCAGCGGGGTCAGGATGGCCATGGTGCCCCACGAGGTCCCGGTGGCGAAGGAGACGGCCGCGGCAACCAGGAAGATCGACGCCGGCAGCAGACCCACCGGCACGTGCGGTCCCACCGCCCCCTTGAGAAAGGCTGCCGTCGCGAGATCCGAGCAGACCTGACCGAGGGACCACGCCAGGGTGAGCACCACAAAGGCCATGAGCATGCTCTTGAATCCGTTGACCATCGCCTCCAGGGAATCTCTCATGGTGAGGGCACGCTGGCCGACCGCAAGCACGATGGCCGCGGTCAGACCTATGAGGCTCGCCCACAACAACACGGTGAACGGATCGGAGGCACCAATGATCCGGCTCAGGGAGAAGCTCGTGGCACCGTCCGCAGCCAGGCTTTTTCGACCGGTCACATAGAGGCCGACAAAGGTCGTCCCGACAACCAGGATGACCGGAACGGCGGCGTTCCACCAGCGCCGGGGCGTGTCGTCATCCGGAGCCAACCCGGTGCTTTCGTAGTCGGCCAGCGGCTGCGACGTCGCCGACACCAGCTCACCGGCCCGGGCCCGACGCTCGGCGACGAGCATTGGACCCCAGTCGCGGCCCGAGACCGCCACCGCGAAGGTGATCACCAGACCGAAGATCGGATAGAAGGCGAACGGGATCGACGCCAGAAAGACACCAAACGGGTTGAGATCCGACCCTGTTTTCTCGAGGGCGTCGCCCACCAGTGAGACCTGATAGCCGATCCAGGTCGAGACCAGCGCGACACATGCCACCGGCGCAGCGGTTGAGTCGACCAGGTAGGCGAGCTTTTCTCGACTGACGTGGTGGCGATCGGTCACCGGCCGCATGGTGTTGCCGACGATCAGGGTGTTCGAATAGTCGTCAAAGAAAATCGCCACCCCCATCATCCAGGTCACCACCTGCGCCCGACGCGGCGTCGTCGCGAAGGGCTCGAGCGCCTTGACCACGCCGTGGGTTCCACCACTTCGGCTCATGACCCCGACCATCCCGCCGAGGAGGATGGAGAAGAGAATGATGCTCATCTTGTCGGGATCGGTGAGCGCGTCGCGTGCATAGGTGTCGATGACCCTCAGGAAACCCGCCGCGGCGTTGCCATCGGCGAGAAGGGTCGCGCCGAGCCAGACCCCGACAAAGAGCGAAAGCACGACATCGCGGAAGGCCAGAGCCAATGAAATGGCCACCAGCGGCGGCAACAACGACCACCAACTCCGGGTCGCCTCCTCCCCCGCCGGCGCGAACAACAGAAAAGTCCCGACACAGCCGACGACCAGCACCGCTTTCAGCCAAGACGACATGGTGGGAGACTAGCATGGGGGGTTGAGGGTTTGAGAGTTTGACGGGGTGAGGTCTTGAGGTCCTGAGGTCCTGAGGTCTTGAGGTCCTGAGGTCCCTGGGGTCTTGGGGTCTTGAGGAGGTGGCGGCGGCGGACGCTGACGCTGTTCCTGCCGCTGACCCGGCCGCCGCTGCCGCAGCCGCTGACTCTGCCACCGACTCCGCTACCATTGGTCGGTGCCCACCTACGACGACGACGCACTCATCCTCGATCACCACCCGTTCAAAGACCGGCACCTCATCGTCGCGGCCCTCACACGCTCGCACGGCGTGATCCGCGGGGTTCTCCGATCGGCCCGCGGCGGCAAATCCCCAACCGCGGGATCGGTCCAGATTCTCTCGGAGGTCCGCCTTTCCTTCTTTCGCAAGCCCATGGCCGAGCTCGCCACCTTTCAGGTTGTCGATCTGATGAACTCGTCCTTTCCCCTCGCGCGTGACCTTCGTCAATCGGCCGCCGGTGCGGTCGTCGCCGAGCTCCTCCTGACCTTCTGCCCACCGGACGAGCCGGCTCCGCGCCGCTACCGTCTCGGCGCCGCCGCCCTCGATGCACTTCTGGCCGGCTGCGACCCCGACCGGGTCGTGGCGTACGTTCAGTTCTGGGTGCTCCAGCTCGGCGGACTGATGCCGCCCCCCACAGACCTCGAAGGCAACACATCCACCGACGAGCTCGCCTTTTTCATCGCCTGCCGCCGAGTCCCTCTCGCAGACCTCACCCTCGACGTCCCTCCTTCGGCTGCACGTCGGTTCGACGCCATGGTTCGCCACGACGCCGAACGTCCGTTGCGGGCCCTCGATTTCTTTCGCAAACACGGCGGCTGACGTCGTGGCTTTGATCTCTCTGGTCCGCGACGACGACATCGCCACGATATTCTTCGAAACACCGATCTTGGCCCGTCAGGTCCTTTCCGAGCTCATCACCACCCTCCACGCCCTCTCCCGCGAACCGGTTCCGCCGCCCCTGGTCCTCGCCTCGGCCCACCCGACAATCTTCCTGGCCGGAGCTCATCTCGGAGAGATCTCCGAACTCGATTCAGAGACCTGTGTGGACTACGCCAGGCGAGGTCGGTCGGTCGCGAGCGGGCTCGAGTCGTATCCCGCACCTGTGGTAGCGGCGGTTCACGGAAGCTGCTCGGGGGGTGGTTTCGACCTCGTGATGGCCTGCGACTCGGTCGTCGTCTCGCCCCGGGCCACGTTCAGTCACCCGGGGGTCCATCGCGGTCTGGTCACGGGCTGGGGGGGCACCACCGGGCTCGCCCTGGTCCTCGGAGCTTCGACAACCCGGCGGACCCTTCTCGAAGGAACGGCGCTGGACGCGACCACGTTGGCGGGGTTGGGGGTGGTGACCGTGGCCGACGATGCACCGGCCGAGGCCCGCGTCGTCGCCCGTAGACTCGCCCGCCTTCACCCCTCTCGATTGCCTCTGTGGCGGCTCCTCCGGGGCCCGACTTTCGTTGACAGATTCCGCGCCTTCGTGGTAGAAAAGTCATGATATTCGGCAACTTGTCCGGTTTTCGGGCAAGGAACGACACGCCCTGACGGCGCCTTGATTCGACTCGGAATCCAGGGTGATTGATCGGGATCATTCTCACATCCGGATGCGCGATCAGGAGAGCACATGAGCGGTACGATCCTTCTCGCAGACGACAGCCTCACCATTCAAAAGGTCGTCGAGCTCACATTTGCCGACACCGACTACCGGGTCGTTGCGGTTTCAAGCGGCGATGAGCTCCTCGAGCGACTGGCCGAGAGCCAGCCGGATTTGATCATCTGCGATGTCATCATGCCGGGAAGAGACGGTTACGATATCTGTCAGCGGATCAAGTCGAGCGCCGAGTGGCTTCACCTGCCGGTGATTCTCCTCACCGGCACCTTCGAGCCCTTCGATCGTGACCGCGCCATCGCAGCGGGGTGTTCAGAGATCATCACCAAGCCCTTTGAGGCGAGAAAACTCGTCGATACCGTGGAACGGCTCATCGGAAGTTCCGACGTCCACACTCCGCAGGCGGCCGATCCCGGCCCTTCGGCCGTCGACGACGAGACCCGGCCCGAGGATGCCACTCCCGCAGAAGTTCGCCCCCCGGAAGTTGTCGAGGAGTTCGGGACTCAGCTGTCCGCACCCGCAACCGGGGAAGACGGCATCGAGTTCACCACCAGCGGCTTTGCCGAGATGGAGGCTGCCGGCCGCACGCCGACCACCGAGGACGAACCCGATGACGGCCTCGACTACGAGTTCGGTTCCGCGGATGTCGACGAGACCGAACCGACCACCCCCTCGGCGGGCCAGCCAGCATCCCCGACCGAAGACGTCTCAGCTCAGACGGTGAGAATCGACGTTGCGTCTCTCGCCAAAGAAGAGACTCCCGAAGAGGAACCCGCATCCCCTGAGGAGACCGAGACCGAGGGTGAAACCGAGACCGAGGGCGAAACCGAAACCGAGGGCGAGACCGAAACCGAGACCGACGCCTCAGCCGAAACCGCTCCGGGCCCGTTTGAAGCCGACGATGAGGAGGCTATCGAGGCCGCGAGCCAAACCGAGACCGAAGAAGAGCCCGCGGGCACCTTCAAGGACGAAACGTCCATGGCGGACACTTCGCCGGTGGAGCCGCCGCCCGAGGACACCGCGACGCCGGACGAAATCACCAGTGACGAGGTTTTCCAACTGACCGAAGAAGACATCGACCGGATCGCGCGGCGCGTGGTCGACCTGGCGGCGGATCGTCTCGATCAGATCGCCTGGGAGGTCGTTCCCGACGTGGCCGAGATCGTCGTCCGCCAGAGGGTCCGCGAGCTCGAGGCGGAGTCCGAGGCGTCCGCGCCCGATTCGGTGCAGTGATCGCGTTGCCGGCGGCGACACAAAGAAACACGACAAACCGGGACAACACCGGAAGGACCTGACGTGGAATCAAGGAGTGATTTTCACGAAGGCGCACGGCGTCTCGTCGCGGCGGCACGACCGACGATCGAGAATGTGCTCGTGTTCCAACGCGCGGACTCCACCCACGCGGGCGCCCTGCGCCTCATCGAGCAAGCCGAGACTGAAGAAATCGTTCTCCCAACCAGCCTCGTCATCGCCGTCGAGCAGGATCAGGGCCTCGGGCGGGCGGGCCGGACCTGGATATCCCCCGCCGGCGGTCTCTATCTGAATTGGATCACGGCAGGTCCCGATCCGCAGATCATCGCGCAGATGCCGATGGTTGCGGCTGCGGCGGTGCATGAGGCATTGTCCCGACTGGGTGTCGAAGACCTCGTCGTCAAATGGCCCAACGATCTCTTGGTCGACGGACGAAAACTCGCCGGGGTGCTGGTCCACGCCCGACACGGAACCACTCATTGGGTCACGGTCGGAATCGGGATCAACCTCGACCATGCGCCGGTGATCGAAGGCCACGGAACAGCCCGGACGATCGCGGTGGCCGATCTCGTTGCCACGGGCGATTTCTGGTCCTGGGCAGAGACCATCGTCGCGGTCCTGGCCGACGAGTTGCACCGGGGCGCGGCCAACCCCGACAAACATATCGCCCGGTGGCGGGAGTGCCTCCTCCACCGGCCCGGAATGGAGATGGTGATCCGGTGCGGCGACGGGTCCCAGACACGCGGACGGTACGCCGGTCTCACAGACGAAGGACATCTCCGGCTCGACATCGACGGTGATGAGCAGATCATCTCCACCGGCGACGTGGTGGAATAGCTACTCGATCCTCTTCAGGAACCGGTCGGCCGACTCGAATCCGGTGAGGCGAAAGACCTCTCCACCATCGCGGTACACCATCACCGTCGGCACCCCGAGGACCTTGAACTCTTTGGCCAGGGCCACGGCCTCCTTGCTCGCCCGGGTCTGATCGACCTTGAAACGGACAAACCCGTCGAGGATCTCCTTCACCCGCGGATCTGAGAAGGTCTTCTCGTCGAGCTCGCGGCACGGCGCACACCAGTCGGCGTAGAAGTCGACGATGACCGGCTGCCCGGAGTCAACGGCGTCCTGGAAGGCCTCGCCGTCGAAGGGTGTCCACGCCAGGTGTTCGGCCTCGGAGACCGCACCCCCACCTCCGCCCGAGGCCACCGGGAGGATGGACAGACCCACCACCAGCAATCCGGCACAGACCAGCCGCATAACCCGGTCGATCGCCGGCTGTTCGTGCCCTGTCCGATCGATGACCAGGAGATAGAGCGCGCCGATGACCAAGGTCAGACCCATGAGCCAATCGCCGCCGTTACCCGGGAGCATGGGCGCCGCGAAGTAGGCGGCCATGGCGATGAGAATCACCCCGAAGACCCGCCGGACCCCGATCATCCAGGCGCCGGACGCCGGCAACCGATTGACCAGTCCTGTGAAGGTCCCGAGCAGGAGATACGGCAGACCGAGCCCCGCCGCCAATGCGAAAAAGACGAAGAAACCGAAGACCGGGTCACCCTTTTGGCCGACGAATGTGAGCAGGCCGATGACAAAGGGACCGATGCAGGGGGCGGCGATGATCCCCATGAGAAGACCCATGATGAGCGCACCGATCACACCGCTGCGCCCACCCGAAGCCTGCATGGCCCAGGCCGGTGGGCGGATCTCCCACGCCCCGAACATTGAAGCCGCCAATGCGAGAAGAACCAGGACGATGACCGCGACGACGATGGGGTTCTGGAGCGCTCCGCCGAAGATCGCACCTCCCAGCGCGGCGAGAACACCGAGCACCGAATAGGTCAGGGTGATCCCGATGAAGTAGGCGAACGCGAGACCGAAGGAAGTTCCGCTCCCGCCTTTTGTCTGCTGCGAGAAAAAGCCGATGGTGATGGGGATCAACGGAAAAACGCACGGCGTCAGGTTCAGGGCCAGGCCACCCAGAAAGACGGTCAGCAACAAGAGCGGCAGTGACATGCCGGCCAGCCTGGCCGCATCGTCATCAGGTGCTGCCGATTCGGACCCGGACGCTTGCGGGATCTCGAAGAGCTCCTGGTTGATCAACTCCGACGTGCCACCGGACGAAACGACTTCGAGATCGACGCCTGCCTTGACCGCAATCGGGGGCAGACACTGGGTGTTGTTGCATGCCTGGGCGGTGACCTCCACCCGAGGCCGAAGGGCGCCCTCGGCCGTCTCCGGAACGGTCAGGCGCCCGACAAAGACGACCTTTCCTTCCCACACTTCGATGGGAACCTCGGCAAAGTCGAACTCGAGCTGCTCACCATCGGGGAAGACGGTCAGCGGCTCCGGCCAACCCTCCGGAACCAGCCACGCCACGGTGGTGGGCAGGGAGAACTCATCACCGGGGTCGTCGGAGTTGATATGCCAACCCGGATCTACCGTGACCACGGCCGCGAGCTGTAGGACCTCACCCGCCACCGCGGGTTGTCGGTCGGGATGGAGCGTAACGCTGAAGACGGGTTCGGCCTTGAATCCCTGAGCGGAGGCCGCAAGAGCCACGATCCACAACACGATCGCGAGCAATGATGTTCTCTTTCGCATGTTCTTTCCTCGTTTCGATCGACGCAGGACCGTCACCCTCGTTCAGGGTCGAGCCCTGGCGCATAGCGCCGGATCAGTCGACGCACCTCGGCGGGATAACGATCCCAGTTCTTTATTATCAAATCCGGACGTCGGGTTACCGTGGCTTCCACTCCGCGTTCGAGACGCCAGCGAGCAATTTTCGCATGATTGCCGGATCGAAGGACCTCGGGGACCTCGCATCCCTCGACCTCGAGCGGACGGGTGTAGGAAGGGTGGTCGAGCAGACCGGCGACGAAGGAGTCCTCGGCGACCGACTCCGGATCACCGACAACACCGGGGACGAGCCGCGCCACCGCCTCCATGACAACCATGGCGGCGACCTCACCGCCACCGAGAATGTAGTCGCCGATGGAGACCTCATCGGGCTCGAGGATCTCCGCCACACGTTCGTCGAACCCTTCGTACCGACCGCAGAGGACCAGGAGTCGGGTTTCACCGGCGAGCTCTTCAACCAGGGTCTGGTCGAGCATTCGGCCCCGGGGCGACAACAACACCGTCCGCACCCGGTCGCCCCGCCTCTCGATCTCACGCACCGCGGTGATCACCGGAGGGGCCTGGATGACCATCCCCGGGCCCCCGCCGTAGGGCTCGTCGTCGAGCTGTCGCCACTTGTTGTCGGCCCAGTCGCGCATGTCATGCACATCGATCCCGATCAGCGAGCGTTCCACGGCCCTGCCCAACACACCCGTCGTGCGGAATGGGGCGAAGAACTCGGGGAAAATCGTCAGGACGTCAAAGTGCATGTCTCGGCCTCGTTCAGACGCGTATTGAAACACATGGAGAGTACACGGCCAAATAGCTCACGTTGTTTTTCTTTTTCCGCGCGATGGTTTCGGGCGACAAGTCGCCCGAAACCATCGCGCGGAAAAAAAGGGCAAGACCAGTTCAGGCCGATATGAAATCGTCGTCGACAAGGCCCGGGGGTGCATCGATCGTGACGATGCCTTTGTCCAAATCGATCTCGACGACAATCTCCGGGACATAGGGCACGAGAAACTCACGTCGTCCTCGGCGGACGATGAGGCGGCGTTGGCCAGGTCCCTGATCAACCCCGGTGACCTCGCCGAGTTCAGCACCCTGCTTCGAGCGGCAGGCCAGACCGACCAGGTGGTGCTCGTAGTAGAACCCCTCCGGAAGCTCGTCGAGCGCCTGCTCCGGCAGATAGAGATATCGTCCGCGCCAAGTCTCGGCCTCGTCACGATCGCGAAGATCGCGGACCGACAGCAGCCATCGCCGTTTGTGGAACCGAATCTTGAAGACCTCATGGAACTCGCTCGGGCCGGAGTCGTCGCCGACTCCAAAGGTCAGCCCATCGGTCAATCGTTCGGGAAAGTCGGTGATGATCTCGACCAGCAGGTCACCGTGAACGCCGTGCGGCTTCCCTGCCCGGCCCACGATGAGCCAGTCGCGGCGGTCGTCAGAACCCACTACTCCAGGATTTCCAGCACGAACCGTTTGTGGATTTTCATACCGGCGGCGGAGAGGAGGGTGCGGATCGCACGCGCGGTTCGACCCTGCCGACCGATCACCTTCCCCAGGTCTTCATTACGGACCCTCAGCTCGAGAACGGTTGTCTGCTCGCCTTCGACCTCAGTCACCTGAACGTCTTCCGGGTTGTCAACTAGCGCCTTCGCGATCTCTTCGAGAAGCTCTTTCATCGCACTCACGGGGAACTCCTTTCAAGAGGAGAAACCAAAGGGGCGGTCACGCCCCCGGCAATCACTGCTGCTGCTGCTTCCTGGCCTTGTGAATCAGCGACTGAACCGTGTCGGACACGCCCGCACCCTGGTTCCGCCACTCATCGACCTTTTCCAGGTCGATGCGGATCTCCGGTGGTTCCTGGTTGGGGTCATAGAAACCAACCTGTTCGAGATAGTCTGCCTTTGGTGTTTTCCGTGAATCGGAAACCACTACCCTGTAGATGGGATTTTTCTTCGCGCCACCACGGCGCAGTCGAATCATCAACATTGGAACGGTCCTCCCTGCTCGCAATCACTTGTCGTCATGTTCAGAAAATTCTTCTACATCCCCAGCTGTCGCTTCAACGCCTTGGCGTCGGCTTTCCCGAGCCGTTTCATCAGCTTACGCATCTGACCGTATTGACGCAAGAGGCGGTTGATTTCTTCGACGCTGGTGCCTGATCCCTTGGCAATCCTACGTTTGCGGGATCCATTGAGGAGCTGCGGATGCCGCCTCTCCCTGGGCGTCATGGAATCGATACACGATTCGAACCGCTTGAGCTGTCGCTCCTGGCCCTCGGTGACTCCCCCTTTGGGAAGCATATTTCCCATCCCCGGCATCATCTCCATGACCTGCCCGAGGGGGCCCATCTTTTTGAGGCTGCTCAGCTGATCCCTCAGATCCTCGAGATCGAACTTGTTTTTTCGGAGCTTGGCCTCGAGACGAGCCGCCTTCTTGTCATCGACGACTTCCTGCGCCTTTTCCACCAGGCTCGCGACATCCCCCAACCCGAGGATCCGTCCGGCCATCCGGTCGGGGTGGAACTGTTCGAGTCCTTCGAGTCGCTCGCCGACACCGGCGAAGACGATGGGTCGCCCGACAACCTCGCGCACCGAGAGCGCGGCGCCGCCGCGGGCATCACCGTCGAGCATGGTGAGGACGACGCCCGTGATGTCGAGCCTTTCGTGATAGGCGCGTGCTGACCGCACCGCATCCTGGCCCGTCATCGAGTCGGCGACGAAGAGGATTTGTTTGGGCTTGAGGATCTCCTTGAGCCGTTCGAGCTGGTCCATGAGTTCGTCGTCGATGTGCAATCGACCGGCGGTGTCGAAGATCAGGACCTGGTAGCCCTTGATGGACGCCTCCCGCAGGGCTCGCTTGGCGATGGCCTCCGGGTCGTCCATATCCCTCGTGTCCACGGTCGGGATCTTGGCTTGCTCACCGAGGACCAGGAGCTGTTCCCGCGCCGCCGGCCTCGAGGTGTCGGCCGGAACCAACAGGGGGAAGAGGTTCTTCTTGTCCTTGATCCACTTCGCCATCTTGGCCGCGGTCGTGGTCTTGCCCGAACCCTGAAGACCGACCAACATCACCACCGCGGGCCGGCCCTTGAACTCGAGTTCGGTGGTCGCACCGCCGAGGAGTTCGATGAGCTCGTCGTGGACGATCTTTGTGACCATCTGCGCCGGAGTGACCGAGGTCAATACCTCTCCGCCCAGGGCGCGTTCACGCACCCGGGCGACGAAATTCGTGACCACCTCCACCGCCACATCCGCTTCGAGGAGCGCGAGTCGGATCTCGCGCATCGCGGTGTCGATGTGGTACTCGGTGAGGTGTCCCTCACCGCGTAAGGTCTTGGTGACCCGACCGAGACGTTCCTGCAGCGCCTCCAACATGGGACCGGAAGTCTAAGGCCAGGAGTCGCCTACGGTCAAGGGCAAGCGCGAAAATCGAGCATGTCTCGGCCTATTCGATGTACAATCCAAGGTTGAGATGGAGGATGTCCAAACCATTATTCTGCCGCCGGAGGTAACGGTACCCGATGACCTCGGAATCTCTCAGGTCTTCGAGTTCTTCGCCGCAGCGACAGGCTTTCGCTGGGCCACACTCGAGATCCGAACCCGTGGTTCGAACCGCGAACGGCTTTTTGAAATCGGTCGACGCTCGAAGCCACCGGTCCCTTTCGAGCTCGAAATCGATGACGTCACCACCGCGGTCCTCACCGTGGACGGCGAGACCCTCCCGTCGAGAGAGTCCCTCAACCTGCTGACAACCATCCTCGGTCGCGAGCTTCACCGGCTGCGCCTGCTGGCTGAGGCGACGCTTCTTCGCGGCGCAATCGAAGCCACCTCGGATGCCTTTCTGCTCTTCGGACCGACCGGGACCATCGTCTTCGCAAATGGCCCCGGGGACGAGCTCATCTCCAGACAGACCGAGCACGATCTCAGGGTGGACTGGAACGGCGGGGGCCCGCAGCCCTTCTTTCGCGTACTCTGCTCCCGGGTCGGCCAACTTCTTGAGGATGGAGACCACCAGCAGTCTCTGCGTGATCGGTTTCAGATCTCCAACGGCGTCGAGATCACCTCGGAGCTCGTGATGCTGGAACCCGGCGCCGAGGGGCTCGGCCGAGCGGTGCTGGCCATCATTCGGGAGATCGGGGGACCGCGGGATCATTTCATCGACAACTATGCCACCCAACACCGGCTCAGTCCCCGCGAAAGGGAGGTCCTGCGGCTACTCGTCCAGGGCTATGACACCACCGGCCTGGCCGACCGAATGGGGATCAGCCCCCACACCGTTCGAGATCACTTGAAAAACGTCTTCCGCAAGACATCGACCCGATCGAGAAGCGAACTCCTCAGCGCGCTTACCGGCGCCGGGAACCCAGCCCGACAGGGCCCCAAAAAGGCGCCCGGACCGGACATGTCACAAACTTGAGCGGCCCGATGCTCTACAATTAAGTTGACTCGGACCGATATTGGAGGTCATCCCATGCGGCGTGCTCTCGCCCTTGCGGCGGTCATCATCTTTCTCATCGTCGCCCAGCTGGCCGGTTCGGTCGGCTATGTCGTGATCCTCAAGAACGGGCATAAGATCCGATGCAGGGAACCGATGCAGGTTGACGGCGACATTGCCATCATCACCTTGTCGACGGGCACGGTCTCGAGCTATCCCCTCACCCAGATCGATCTCATCGAGACCGAGCGCTACAACCAGCAGGGTCTCGGCGACGCGGTCGAGATCGAGGAGCTCGCCGTCTACGGCCACATCAGACCGACGCCGACGCCAAGGCAGGCCCTCGGATCCTTCGTCACCCTCGACTCCATGGAACGGAACCCGGAGCTGAAGACCACCATGGCCCCGACACCCACCCCGACCCCGGGGATCCGACTTCAGACCTATCCCTACCACGACGAGCGGGTGACTCGTGCGTTCGAAAAGGTCTTTGCCGATGAGAAGCTCTATCTCTACCACACCAGTGGCGGCACTCAACAGGGCTACTTCTTCATCCAGGCCGTGACGGACTCCGAAGATCAGGTCTTCCACGCCCTGGAGACGGTCTGTCAGGCCTTCTATCTGATCCGGCAGGCGGATCCGGATATTGCGCCCGAGATCGTCGAACTCCAGATGGTCCAGACCTCACGCAAGGCGGCCGGCACCTTCAGAATCAAACCCGGTGATGCCGAGTCGCTGCTCAACGGCTCGATCTCGGTGCAGAACTTCTATATTCGTAACGTCATTTTCTAGCGCGACCTTCTCACCAATTTTCGTCACGAGGGCGTCGAGGCGCTGTGCACAGCTGTGATTTCTCATCTTCGGGCGCGGAGGCGTACTCTGCAGTACGTTGAGCACCCGGAGATGAGAAATCACAGCTGGGTGCTGTGCAACGTCGGCCGCAGTAGGAAATCGGTGAGAAGGTCGGGCTAGCGGCGACCGGAGGGAGCGCGGACTTTCTAACCTACTCCACCGTGATGTCGAGCTCCACATCGCGTTCGACCGACACGTTTGAAATCGTGTCTGTCACCTTGAACTCGAGCTTGTAGCTGCCCGTCTGGGGCAGCGCCCCGAGGTTGATGGAGTTTGCGTAGACCCAGAGGTCATCCACGATTGAAACCGCGGGCAGGGTCATCGTCAACGGCCGCCCCAGGCGCTGACCGTCCATCTTGAGGGTCACTTTCACCTCGAGCGCGGTTTCGCCGGCCTCGTTGAGACCCGGGCGAATGACGTGGCCGAAGTAAGACAGCTCGGTCTGGCTCGGCAGCGCCGTCTCGGTCAGAGGCATGAGGTGGAGCGCGCCATAGCCGAAGGGTGATCCAAGCTGCCACTCGTCTTCCTTGACGACCGAGAGGCTGAAGATCAACGGCGTCATCCAGGTCCCTTCCGTGGCGGTCGGGGGAATCACCGCATCACCCGACCAGAGAACCTGGGCCGCACCACCGGCGCCCCCCGCCACCTCGAGCCTGTGGGTTCCGGGGCTGAACGGGAAGGTCAGCTGGTAGGCGGAACCTGACCCGGTGTCAAGCGCTTTGGCCGGAATCTGGAACGTGCTTCTGACTTCGCCGTCGGTGGAGCTCACCCGTCCGGCAAGGACATCGAGGACCGGAGCATCGTCGGGCAGCTCGAGATGAAGCCAGAACGGTCGGTTTCCAGGGTCGGCGACGCCGACCTCGGTCACCGTCTTCAGTTTGTCGTTGAGGGGTGCCGACCCCGCATCGAGCCACGCCAGCTGTGCCGCCGTCGGGGCCTCGCCTCCCGGCACCGAAACCGGTTTGGGCACGTCGGTGAGATCCGGGTGAAGCAAATAGACATCGGGCGCCTTGGACAAGGCCCGCAAGGCCATTGTGGCGTCCTGGTGCGACCGATCGAGGGTGAAATTGTTGGACTCGGCCTTGTCCTCGTAAAAGGTGAAGATCAACCGTGAGCCCTTGATCCCGAACGCCTTGGGAATCTGCTGTGGGTCGTAGTACCAGAGCTTGGCGTTGGCCCGCACCTCGTCGGTGCCCACGGATCGATCCTCGATCCGCTCGACGGTCTCGGTGGGGAACCGGTTCTCCGAATAGTGGGGTGCGCCCATGAGGATGAGCACCCGACCCCGATCGGTCAGGGCGCCACTCGACTTCTCGTGCGTGTACTGCTCATCGGCATAGCGGACCTTGTTCTCGAAGTCGGCCTTGAAGGGGTTGAATGCGCTGGTCGGATCGGGATTCCGCTTGGCCCAGAAGAGCTCGATGAATGCACGGGCCTGGGCCTCGGTGGAGATCTTCTTCCACTCCTTGGCCTCGTCCTTGGTGAGCAGGAAACCGGCCGGGCTTTTGTCCCACTCGAGGAGGCTTTCGGTCTCGACGGCGTCGTCCTGGGCCATGATCCCGGGAGCGACCACGAGCGTGAGAATCAATGTTGCGGTGATGATCAGAAAACGTGAACGCATGGTCGCCTCCCAGCGCGGTTGATCCGGCACCTCATGGTAAGACGTTCAACCGCGAGTCTCAAGTTGGCCGATCAGCGAACCCAGTGTCCGACCGCCACGCCGATGAACGTGGCCACCGCATAGCCGAGGGTCCCGCACAGGATCGCCGGGATCACGAGGGTTTGCCAACGCCGCGCCACCGCCATGGCGGCGGCGGTGGTGGGCCCGCCCATATTGGCGTTGGAAGCGATGACGATCTCGGCGAGGTCGAGCTTGAACAATCGCCCTGCGGCGAGGATCGTCAACAGGTGCACGGTGAGGATCAACGCAGCGAAGACGAAGAGCAACGGACCGACCCGAAGCACGACGCCGATGTTGGCCGAGGCTCCGATGGCAGCAAAGAAGAACTGCATCAGCAACACCCCGACCTCGTGTGCGCCCGAAATCCCACCCATGAGCTTCGGTCGCAGGGTGGCCAACGCCACCGTCATGGCGGTGACGATGAGGATCCCCGCCGAGCTCCAGCCGAGCCGGGATGCGAGACCATAGCCGACGGCACACAGCGTCGCCGCAAGGGCGAGGGCGGTCGCCATGCCGCCCAGCGTGATCCCCGGACCGGCCGCTATGCCGTCGTCGATATCGAGAGCGACCTCAACGCGATCGGCGTACCGTTTCCGCAACCACCCCACCGACGGCAGGGCGAAGAGCACCAGGAAGTAGAGCGTCATGACGAGGTTGTCTGCCGCGATCCCCGCCGCCAGCAGATCACCGGAGCGCAGATCCAACGCCTCGGACGCCGCCATGTAGTTGAGCGAGCCGCCGACATAAGTGGCGCAGAAGATCCCGGCGAGCTTCCACCCCTCCTCGCCCAGCGGCACGAGCTGGTAGGCGATCCACGTCCCGGCCACCGTGCCGACCGCGCCGGCGGCGAATGCCAACAGCGTCGGCCCCGACTCGCGCAGGATTCTCTTGAGGTCCGCCTTGAACAGCAGCAGCGGGATGGCCAGCGGCACGAGGTAGCCCCACACAACGTCGTATGCCGGCGCCGCGCTCGGGATGACTCGCAGGTTGGACAGCACGAAGGTCGTCCCGATGGCGATCACCGCCCCCGACAGCTTCGACCCCCAGCGGGTTTTCTCGGCCCACAGCCCAAACGCCCCGGCAGAAAGCAGCACCGCCCACAAGGCCCAGGTCTGGTCGGCTGAGATCAAGGTCGTCGTTTCCATGGCGGACGAGTGTAGTGCAGCCCGTGCCCGATGAATCGTGAGTCGTGAGTCGTGAGTCGATTTCGAACACGAAGAGCTTGAACCGCAAGCTGGAAGCTTGCGGCTACAACTTCCAGCGTCCTTGTAGCGGCAAGCATCCTTGCTTGCCATTCAGGATCCCAGACCATTTACGCCGCGCGAAACACGTAGACGATCCGCGGATCGCAAGCTGGAAGCTTGCGGCTACACATACCCGCGCCTTTGTAGCGGCAAGCATCCTTGCTTGCCATCCAGGGCCCCAGGCCAGAGATCCATCGCGCAACCGACGTGATCGCAACACCGTTCGCAAGCTGGAAGCTTGCGGCTACAAATACCCGCGCCTTTGTAGCGGCAAGCATCCTTGCTTGCCTTTCGGAGTCCATCCGGCCATGTAACATAGCTCCATGCCCGGCAAGACGCCCGAAGGACCGGATCTCTGCACCAACCTGCTCGATCCCCAGGAAGCCCCGTTTTCTTTCGGACGCTCGAGGGGCACCCTTCCCCACCTCTATAAGGACGGCTGCACCTATTTCGTGACCTTCTGCCTCGGTGATTCGGTGCCGGCGAAGCTCGAGCGACGACGACGCCTGGAGGACGACGAACACCAACCGGAAGACCTCGCTCGACTCTCCGAACCTCTGGTCGATCGGGGATCCATGGTCTTGAAGCGCCCTGAGATTGCCGAGATCGTGGAAGGAGCGCTCGGGCACTTTCAAGGCAACCGATACGGTCTTCACGCCTGGGTCGTCATGCCGAACCACGTTCACGCGGTTCTCACACCTTTTGAACACTACGGTGTTTCGGACATCCTGCATTCCTGGAAATCCTTCACTGCGTCCGCGATCAACCGCGCTCTCGGCCGCTCAGGCAAGCTCTGGCAACACGAATCATTCGATCACCTGGTCCGCAACCACGATTCCATGATCCGGTTCATCACCTACACCGAGAACAATCCGGTTGCAGCAGGCCTATGCCTCAATCCGGAGGATTGGCCTTTCAGCAGCGCACGATTCCGCGTATGAGGTTTGGAATCGCAAGCTGGAAGCTTGCGGCTACAAGTTCCCGCGCCTTTGTAGCGGCAAGCATCCCTGCTTGCCATTCAGGGCCCCCAACCAGAGATCCATCGCGCAACCGACGTGATCGCAACACCGTTCGCAAGCTGGAAGCTTGCGGCTACAATCCCCGCGCCTTTGTAGCGGCAAGCATCCCTGCTTGCCATTCAGAGACATACCGGTAATCAGAGCAAATGACCGATCGCAGGTTTTATCTCTCCTTTAGCGTTCCTTTGGGACATCCCCCCGCCTCGACCCCATACTGAAACCGTCAACCAACGCCATGGCTTCATCAACCGCGCCGGCCCGGCCCGCCGGCGCCCGAGCACCCGCGAGACGACGTCCTGCGAGGTGCGAACCAAGGAGGAGGTGTGGTGTGAAACGAATCGAAATGTGTGCGGTTCTGCTGCTGGCGTTCGCC
>JARFRM010000091.1 GCA_029287235.1 Thermoanaerobaculales bacterium | reverse complement strand
CCTGATCCGGGCCATCGTCGACCACCCGGACGGTTTCGCCGGTGAAGTGGTGGTTGCAGAGAACGCCCAGTTCAACTCGGTGGACAACTTCGACCGGTCGGCGAACAACGCGCAGGACCCCTCCCTGTCGCCGCACGATGTCGTGGTCGGTTTCCAGAACCTGGGCTACACGGTCTCGCACTACGACTGGACATCGATCCGCTACACCACCGTCGATGAGTACTCGGATGGCGACACAGACGACGGCTATATCGTCTACGACCACGACCCGCAGATCTCGGGGAAGGTGTCGTACCCGAAGTTCCAGACCGACGACGGAACCCACGTCAGCCTGAGGGACGGCCTCTGGGACCCGGTCGGCTTGAGCTACGACCGCGACCGCCTCAAGTTCATCAATCTCCCGGTGCTCAAGTCCCACCACGCCACCTATGGGGTCACGGGTTGCGTCAAACACTACATGGGCGTGGTCACCCGAGAGCTCGGCACCAACTCCCACAGCGCGATCGGCTCGGGCCTGCTGGGAGAGTTGCTGGCTGAGATTCGGCCCGCCGACCTCAACATCCTCGACTGCGTCTGGGTCAACGCCGACCCCTACGACGGTCCATGGACGAGCTACAGCGACGCCACCCGGTTGGACCAGCTCGTGGCGAGCACCGATCCGGTCGCCGTCGACATCTGGGCCGCCACCGAGATTCTCATCCCGGCGTTCATCGCCAACGGCTTCAACCCGCCGTGGCCCGAACCGTCGGCCGCACCGGATGACCCGAGCAGCGATTTCCGGGTCTATCTCGACAACTCCATGAACCGGCTTCTCGGCGCCGGCTATGTGGTCACCAACGACATGACGCAAATCGACGCCGTGACCTGGGACGGGTCCGAGCCGCTGGCGATCTTCGTCGATGGTTTCGAGTCCGGAGATACCGACGCCTGGTCGACAGTTGCACCTTGATCTGCAAATCGCGCAGCGAGTTGCGTAGAATCCTCGGGTGACCCAACGTAAAGTCCTCTTCTGGATCGCGATCCTCTACTTCGCCGAGGGCCTGCCCTTCGGGATCGCCTACGACGTCTGGCCGGTCTTTTTCCGGGTGCACGGGGTCTCGCTGCGCGAGATCGGGCTCATGAGCCTGCTCTCGCTGCCCTGGACCTGGAAGATGTTGTGGGCGCCGTTGGTCGATAGGTGGGGCAGCCGGCAGCACTGGATCACCGCCGCGCTTTTCGTGCTGGGAGCGACGACTCTCGCCATCGTGCCCCAGGACGCCTCCAACCCTTCCTGGCTCATGTGGGGGTTGCTGCTGCTCTTCACGACGGCCTCGGCGACCCAGGACATCGCCATCGACGCCTACGCCGTCGATGTCGCCACTCCCGAGACCACGGGCAGTATCAACGGGGTGCGGGTGTCGGCGGCGCGGATTGCGCTGTTGGCCGGCGGCGGAGGCTTTGTCTTCCTGGCCGACTTCACCGGTTGGACGGTCCTGTGGTTTGCGCTCGCCGGGGTCTTCTTCGGTCTTGCGGCGCTGGCATGGTTGAGCCCACGAGTTCCGCTCGATCCCGCGGCTCGGCGCCACACCATCCGACCCGTTCTGCGCTGGGCCTTCCGATGGCAGATGCTGCCGGTCGTCGCCTTCATTCTGCTCTTCAAGCTCGGCGACTCGACCCTGGGCCGCATGGTCAAACCCTTCTGGGTCGATCGCGGTTACTCGCTTGCCGAGATCGGCGCCATTTCAGTGTCGCTCGGGGTGGTCCTGACCATCGCCGGAGCTCTGGCCGGTGGTTGGTTCACCAACCGCTACGGGATCTTCAATGCGCTGCTCTGGCTCGGTCTCGCCCAGATGGTGTCCAATCTCGGATATGTCGCGGTGGCCGTCTTCGATCTGCCGCGGGAGAGCATCTACGTCGCGTCCATGGTGGAGAGCTTCACCCAGGGGCTCGGCACCGCAGCGTTCCTCTCGTTCCTGATGAATCTCTGCGACAAGGAGCACGCGGCGAGCCAGTACGCCCTCCTGTCGGCGCTCTTTGCCCTCACCCGGGATGTCGTGGGTGCGTTTTCCGGGATCGGAGTCGAGGCGTGGGGCTACGCCGCCTACTTCGCCGCGACCACTGCTCTGGCCCTGCCGGGGCTCGCGCTGCTGCCGTTGGTCAAGCCGCAGATTCGGGAAGGTGAGGATAGAGGCGACGCCGCTTTGGCCGAATGAAGAGGGTCACTCGAGGATCAGTTTGCCAACGCGGGCGATATGCTCGAAATGACGATCGCAGGTGACGATTGGTGCACCTTCGCGGGCGGAGACGGCCGCGATCCAGAGATCGTTTGTGGGTACGGGAGTGCCCTGGCGTCGAAGCTCGATGAGAATCTCCGAGTAGACCTTTGCGATCTCGGCATCGATATCAATGACCTCGACAACGGGGTGGTCGAGAAAGCGCCGCAGTTCGGCCTCGTTCTCGTCTTGCCGGGTCCCGAGAGCAAACCCCGAATGAAGCTCGCCGAGGACGATGCTCGGCACGCCGATCCACCTTGCACCAGATATCGCTTTGACGGCCGATTCGAGACCACGTTTGAACTGGCTGTAGGCCGAGGTGTCGAGGCAGAGCCGACTCATCGCCATAGGTTTTCGTCGATTTCGTCGAAGCTCGCGGTTGCAGTCGCAAACTCGGCGTAGTCGTCGTCGCTCCAGCTTCCGGACAGAGTTTCGAGGCCGTTGCCGTAGGGTTCATCGACGAGGCCGAGCGCCCTCCTGAGAAGATCGAGTACGGTCTCGTTCAGGGAGAGGTCTCTGGCTCGCCGTTCCGCCTCAAGTGCAGCGGCCAGCCTGGAATTAACGTTGCGGATGGAGAGCTGTTTCATGGCCACCTCAATCCGATATTATATCTTGAAAGCATTAAAATCAAGATTGTGCTTTCAATCGGTTCCTGAAGTGAAATGGCATGAAACTCGGCTCTCTCCTTCGTTGGCGGCGCTCAGGTCTTTCTACGGATCAGGATCTGGGGTTGTCTGGATGGAAAACGCAGGTGTCAGCTCGGTCTCTCGGGAGACCTCGTTGGCAGACAACCATCCTGCCGTCGGCGAATCGCCGAGGATGTCGGTGAAACCACCGATGACGGCCCTTTCGATGTCGGGGCGCTGCACCGGCCGGTCAAGCTCGGCGGTCAGGGTCGTGATGTGCGGTCTCAGGGTGGAATCATCGGCCAGCCCCATGGCGCCTGCCTGGAGCCGTCCGTCCCAATCGAGGAGGATGGCGCCGTGCTGAAGGATGCACCCGCCGTGCGCCCGCATGGCGGAACCGATGAGTTTGCGGCCGGCGACCACCACTTCGCCTTCGGCTGGGGCCTCGAAGCAGGGTACGGTACTCGTCGGGCCGGGAAGACGAAGATTGACCTCGCCCCCGGTGAGCTCGGCAGCGATCCCGAGTTCGTGGCAGGCCACAACCAGCGCGCTGCAGATCAACCGATAGGCTTCCGGGAGCGCGGTGGACAACGGTGGAGTGCCGAGGGGTGCCACCAACGAGTAGGTGAGTTCGAGATGGTGGAGCAGGGCGCGACCGCCGGTGGGTCGGCGGGCGACATCGACGCCGTTGGATCGGCAGAACGCGAGATCGACTGCATCGAGTCCCTGATGCTTGCCGATGGTGAGGCAGGGCGGGTCCCAGCCGTAGAGCCGCAGGGTGGGAGCTGATACTCCCGCCGAAACTGACTCGAGCACGGCGGAATCCCGCGCCATGTTGAGGGCGCCCGGGAGATCGCCGTCGGTGATCAAACGCCAGTTCATTGCGTAGGGACTTTAGCATCCGGGAGCGTCAGCGCCGAGCCCAGCGTCGCCCGATCAGCGTGGTCGCTCGGGTGGTTGATTGGAGGGCTGCGACCACGCTGATTGAGCGAGCGGCGGCCTGC
>JARFRM010000048.1 GCA_029287235.1 Thermoanaerobaculales bacterium | reverse complement strand
CCTCGACGCCGGTGTCATTCACCACATCGAGGGGTCGATGAATGGCCCTCTCGGCGCCTACTGTTCGGCCGGCAAGATGCGCGGCCTCGGTGTGCTGCGCTCGCACGGTGGGCGTTATCAGGCGATCCAGGACGGTGAGGTTCACATCGACATCGCTGTGATTGCCGCACCGACCGCCGACCCCTTTGGCAACGCCAACGGTGTCAACGGCCCGGCGGCCTGCGGTCTTCTCGGGTTCGCACTCGCCGACTCGATCTACGCCCAGAAAGTGATTGTGGTGACCGACAACCTGGTCCCATTCCCATGCTTGCCGTGGCAGATTCAGGGCAACAACGTCGACGCGGTGGTCGAGGTGCCTTCAATAGGTGATCCTTCGAAGATCGCTTCCGGCACCACCCGTATCACTCAGAGTCCGGACCGGAGGCGCATTGCCGAACTCGCGGCGCGTTTCTGCGCCGAGGCCGGGATCATGCGTGAGGGCTTTTCCTTCCAGGCTGGCGCCGGCGGTACCACGCTCGCCTTTGCCATGTATCTGGCGGAGATCATGCGGGAGGAGGGTGTGACCGCCAGGTTCGCACGTGGGGGCTCGACACAGCACATGGTCGAGATGCTCGATGAGGGCCTGATCGAAGTCATCCTCGACGGGCAGACCTTCGACCTCGACGGCGTGCGTTCGATGCGCTCCGATCCTCGCCACCAAGACACCTCTCCCTTCACCTCCTACAACTTCCATGGCAAGGGCAATTTTGCCTCGATGGTGGACGTTGCGGTGCTCGGTGCGACCGAGGTCGATCTCGAGTTCAACGGCAACGTCGTGACCCACTCCGACGGCCGGCTGCTGCACGGAATCGGCGGCTGGCAGAACTGCCTCTCGGCCAAGTGCGCCGTGCTTCTGGTGCCGTCTTACCGCGATCGGATCCCGGTCATCGTCGACGAGGTCACGACCCTCTGCGGACCCGGCGAGCTCATCGACGTGGTGGTCACCGAACGCGGCATCGCCATCAACCCGCGACGCCGAGATCTCATCGATGCGGTGGCAGGGTCGGATCTGCCCATCAAACCGATCCAGGACCTGAAGTCCGAGCTCGATCGGATCTGCGGCGTCCCGCAGAAGGTGCCGCGCTCAGACGAGCCGGTCGCCGTGGTCAAGTGGGTCGACGGAACGGTCATCGACACCGTGTGGCGGGTGGGGTGAGGCGGCGCGATCGAATCGCCACAACCACGAAGACACGAAGACACAAAGGGATTCCCGAAGTTCGTCCAACGGGTCAGCCGGTGACTGACCCTTCCGACGTCCTGCTGACGATCTTCGTGTCTTGTTGTCTTTGTGGTTGCGATGGAATCTGTACCCATCTGTGTGATCTGTGGGTGCCCGGTGCGATGCCCTGAACCCTTCGACCTGCTTGCCCCCAGGGGCGTTGTCGTGTATCCTTCCGCAGCTTCGGCGTACCAAGCCGCCGGACGGAGGTGACCCATGAAAGCTGGAATCCATCCCGAGTATCACGAGGTCGAGGTTCGTTGCGCCTGCGGCAACACCTTTACCACCCATTCAACCAAACCCGAGCTGCGGCTCGAGATCTGCAACGCGTGCCACCCGTTCTTCACCGGCAAGCAGAAGCTCATCGACACCGCCGGAATGGTGGAGAAGTTCGAGCGCCGCTACGGCAAGAAATAGCGATTCCCGCCGCCTCTCGGCGGCTACTGAAACCCGCGCGGGAGGAAACAACCGCGCGGGATTTTCTTTGCGTTTGCCATCGGGTGCGCCGTGTCCGCACTCGCGAGCGAAAGGCTCAGAGATGCTCGAACGACTCGAAGAGATCGCTGCAAAGCACGCCAGACTCCAGACCGAGCAAGCCGACCCCGAGGTCGCGGTCGATCAACACCGGTCGCGCGAGGTGGCCATCAAGTTGGCGGAGATCGCCGATGTGGTCAAGGTCTACGGCGAGTACAGATCCGTACTCTCGGAGCTCGAGGGGGCGCGTGAGATCCTCACCGAGGCCGATGACGCCGAGATGCGGTCCATGGCCGAGATGGAAATCGAGGAGCTCGAGAGCCGTTCCACCGAGCTCGAAGCGCGGCTCAAGGTCATGCTCCTGCCCGAAGATCCCAACGATCAGCGCAACGTGATCCTCGAGATTCGCGCCGGCACCGGTGGCGACGAGGCGGCGCTCTTCGCCGGTGAGCTGCTCCGGATGTACGGTCGCTACGCCGAGGGTCACGGCTGGAAGATGTCGATCACCGACTCCTCGGACACCGGTCTCGGCGGCATCAAGGAGGCGGTGGCCATGATCGAGGGCAAGAAGGTCTTCTCCCGGCTCAAGTTCGAGTCCGGGGTCCATCGGGTCCAACGTGTGCCCGCCACCGAATCGTCGGGGCGGATCCACACCTCGGCCGCCACCGTGGCCGTAATGCCCGAGGCCGAGGCGGTCGAGGTCGAGGTCGACGAGAAAGATCTGCGCGTCGATCGTTTCTGCTCCTCGGGCCCGGGCGGCCAGAGCGTCAACACCACCTACTCGGCGGTGCGGATCACCCACCTGCCGACGGGGCTCGTGGTTTCCTGCCAGGATGAGAAGTCGCAGATCCAGAACAAGGCCAAGGCTTTGCGGGTCCTCAAGTCGAGGCTTCTCGAGGTCCAAGAGGCCGAGCGTGACGCGGAGCGCGCCTCCGAGCGGCGCAGCCAGATCGGTTCCGGCGACCGTTCCGAGAAGATCCGGACCTACAATTTTCCGCAGGGGAGAGTGACGGATCACCGCATCGGTCTCACCGTCCACCGCCTCAACGAGGTCCTCGACGGCGATCTCGATCAGCTCATCGACCCGGCGGTGGAGTTCTTCCAGGCCGAACGCCTCAAGTCCGAGCTCGACTGACCCGGTAGGGTTCGTGATCAACCACAGAGGCACAGAGACACAGAGGACGGTCTTCCGAAGGGGAACTCGAGAGGCCGATAGCGATCGCCATCTCTACCCGCGAGGGGCCCTTTTGAAATCCATCGCAT
>JARFRM010000047.1 GCA_029287235.1 Thermoanaerobaculales bacterium | reverse complement strand
TATTGCCGGCCGGGTCCCAACCGAAGCGGAAATCGCGATGTTCGGGAAGCTGGCTCAGATGGATGCGATCAAGCCCGTCAAAGTGGTTGGTGGTGTTGTGTCCGTTGCCATCTGTTTCGACAGTACGATTTCCTCGCGCGTCGTACCGGAGTGAGGTGATCGGCCCGATGAGGTCGGCACTCGCAAGCAGCCTGTTGGCGGCATCGTAGGTGTGCGTCACCCGGTTTCCGTTGGGCCACAGCTCGTGACGCAGGTTGCCGGCGGCATCGTGAATCCAACTCGTGACGACCTCCCACGGCGCTCCTGTGGTCGGGTTGCTGAGATGGGAAGTCGTGCTGATCCGCCGGTTGAGCCCGTCGTAGGCGTGACTGGTACGGTTGCCGAGGGGGTCGATTTCCTCGACGAGGTTGCCCGACCTGTCATAGCCGGATCTCCACTGATGGCCCTCGGCATCGGTGGTGATGATTGCCCGGTCGAGCTCGTCGAATTGAACGAGCCGTTCCTGATCGGCGTCGGTCCAGGATCCGTCGGCCTCGAGGCGTTGGTTGTGGCGAAGCTCGCGTTCCAGATTGCCGTTGCCGTCGTAGAAGAAAAGGGTAGTCTTCGCTTCACCCGCGCGCCACGCAGCCTCCCTCGTGGAGATCCGACGGTGGATTTCGTCGTAGCTGTGGTAGGTGTCTCGGCCCTCGGCATCGGTCGCGCGCTCGAGGTTGCCCTCCCCGTCGAGGAGCATCTCGGTGGTGACGTTCAGTCCACCGGGATCGGGGTCGCGGATGGTGCGAATGAGCCGATTCAGCTGATCGTAGTCGTTGGAGGTGATGCGCGGCTCGAAGAGGGGGTTCGCGACGTCGACAAGGGTTTCCAACGTAATGTTTCCGACGGCGTCGTAGTCATAGTTCGTCCGGCGACCCTCGGGTTCGTTCTGCTGCGTGAGACGGCCGGCCTCGTCGTAATCGAAATAGGTGTCATACCGGGAGGTTTGAGTGTCGAAGAATGAAGATTCCGACTCCTTGTTGCCGGCCTCGTCATAGCCGATGATCTTGGTTCCGCCCACGGGGTTGTCGATCTGTACCAGACGCCCCTGGAGATCAAAGGTGGAGATCGTTGAGTGGCCGTTACCGTCGACGGCGGTGACGATGTTGGCGGCGTCGTCGTAGACCATCTGTTCAACGGGACGCCATGCGACCCCGATGTCCAGCTCGACCTCGGGGTGGGTGGTTGAGATCAGGCGACCCAAGGTGTCGTGGATGAAGTCGGTGACGAAACCCTCGGGGTCGGTGCGCGAAACCGGCCGGCCGAGGATGTCCCATTGGGTTGATGTGGAAACGGTCGATACCGTGCCGGCGTGATCGGTGACATCGATGGAGGCGGTTGCGAGGTTGCCGAAACTGTCGTAGCTGAAGCTCGTCGTGTGACCGCGGGGATCTGTGGTGGACAGCCGGTCGCCGTTGACGGGGTCGTAGGTGTTGGTCGACGCCACGAGCGAGGTCGAGCCATCGGCCGCTGTGACCGTGATGGAGGTGCCGGTGAGCCGGCCCGCAGGGTCGTATGTGAAGACCATCAGCGCTTCGTTGCGGTCGACTCGGGTAGCGATGCGGTTCTTGATGAAAGGCGGGTCGAAGTCGGTCGGGGATCTGTAGCTGTTCGTGGTGACGTAGGTATGGTCGTCGTCATCGACATCGGTCACTGTCACCGTCTCGGTGAGCAGATTACCGTGCTCGTCGTAGTCGAAAATTGTGGTGGCGCCGTTTGCGTCGGTCCGCGAGTCCATGACGATGTCGTCATCGGCCCAGACCACCGTCGTGACGTGACCCAACGGATCGGTGAAGGCGGTTGGACTGCCGTAGCGGTTGAGGGCGTATGTGGTGTCGAATTGGCCGGGGGCGCCGTGCGTCGGTGGGGTCGAGTCGATGGTGCGAGGATCACGCACCCACGTGGTCAGGGTGCCGGCGTTGGCGGCGAGCGCAGCCGTGTCGTAGAAGAACTGGGTGACGCCCCCTTCGGGTTCGGTGAGCCGCTCGACAAGGAAGATGTCGACCGGATCGCCTATCAGACCGAGGATTCCGCTACTGTACTGGTAGCTCGTCGTGGCCCCGTTGAGCTCGTTGCGCAAACCGGTGAGCAGATCGCGGAAGGCGATGAACTCGTAGGAATAGCTCTCGACCCTGGCGTCGGTCTCACGCCGAGCCCCGGCGAGGTTGCCCCGACCGTCGTAGTCGAAGGAAACTTCGAGACCCCCGGGGCCGTCCACCCTGGTCAGGACATCACCACCCCAATACTGGAAGATCCGGTTGTCGTAGCTGAAGACGAGCTCGCGACCGGCCGGCTCGATGACGCGTTTGACCCGCGGCAGACCGTCGCTGCCCTCCTCATATACCAGGTTTGTCCGGTTGCCGCTCGGGTCTTCGATAAAATCGAGGAACCACTCACCCAGGGGCTGGCCTCCCAGCGTGACCGCCGGGAGGAACCGGTAGTGGGTGCCGCCGGTGGTGTAGAAGTCGATTGCGTCGGTATCGTCGTCGAGGAACAAAGTGCCGTGGTACCCCCGTGGCGGGATCCAATCTCCCACTCCGTCCGGGGTGAAGCGCATCCCGGATCCCTCGGTGCCGACGAGAATGAGCTCGGAGCACGGGGTTTCGATCACCCGCGCGAGCCAGTTGTGGGTCCACCCCTGGCCGAGATGGGTGGGCTCCGAAGAGGATGACGAGTAGCTGCGCTCGAAGGTCAAGGGGACGCCGCGCCCGGGGACAGCGATGTCCTCGCGGCTCAGAACCAAATGTCCGTCGAGGAGATCGACTCCCTTGACCATGGCGTGGCCCACCGGGAGCGTGTCGCGCATGGAGAAGTGCGAGAGCGCCTGGCCAATCACCGTTTCCGTGTGGCCGTCCACCTGTGAAACGCCGAAGAGCTCGCAATTGTAGCTGCCGGGCGTCAGCGTGAGATCGGCCGTGGTGGTCGAGGCTGGGCTCACTGTGAAGTGGTGATCGCCGTCGCCGAGGGCGAGGTCGCTGAGAAGAACCTCGGGTGATCCCGGGCCGGTCGGCGTTTGGCGGACAACCGTGAGCGATACCGTCGCCGGGTGATTGAGGTGGAACGAGAACACGTCGTTCTCGGCGCAGGTGGTGCGATTGACCACGTCGAGCTCCTGGCTGACGCGGAGCAGACGCGTGACATCGCCGAAGATGGGCTGGAAGAGCGGCAGTGGCTGCTCATCGGATCGGACCTGGGCGGGGTGGGATCGGTTGACGATGACCGTCGCCAGGTGCTCGTGGTCGAGCTCGATTTCCTCGCCCCGCGGAAGGGTGGTTGAGCCCTGGTCGGTGCGGCTCGACCCGGGCCAGAGGGTGGTACCCCCGTCGTTCTGGTCCAGAACCTCGATCTCCACCGATCGGGCCAGGTACTCGGGCGGCCGAATGCGGTAGCCGATGGTCAGCGGTTCGGCAAGCACGTCGGCCGGGGTGAGTGCGACGACGTCCGGTTCAAAATCGATGACCTCCGGTACCAGGCCCCAAACGTCGTTGACGTGCGCATCGAGCGGTCGCGCCAGAGGCGTTCCGTTGGCGCAGTAATTGAAGCTGGTGCCTTGGGCCGTGACCTCGTTCACGGCGGGCAGCGCCCCCGTCGTGATCGAGGTCCGGTATGAGTAGTTCGTCGGGTCGAGAACCGGCGCCGTGGCCACACCGCCATTGGTGACCGAAAGCCCGAGATCGTTGCCGCAGACCGCCCACCACTGGCCGCCGCCGGCAAAGAACGGCGGATCGCCGGCCCTCGGTTCGGGCTCGTAGTACTCGATCCAGAAGTCCACGGGCCAGTCGAAAGTCTCGCCGGTCGCGGCGGCGTTGACATTGTGGCCGTTCTCGTCGGACAGGAAGCTGCTGAAGATCCCGAAACGGTCGGGGGTGTCACAGGCCTGGGTGTCGCCGTCGATGGTCCAGTTGTGGGTGTAGGTGTAGGTCAGCAGGGGGAGACCGGGCGAGGTGGCCTCGACGGTATAGGTCGCCGCCACGACGTTGCCCTCGATGACCCCGGCCGACGTCCCGGTGAAGGTGGTGCCCTTGGTCAGCAACGGCCCGCCGCAGCTGCCGAGTACCGGGTGCCCGCCGCAGGAGGGTTGCCCGTCGACGATGAGGTTGTCGAAGACGGCCGCGTTGACTTGCTGCGAACCCGGCAGCTCGTTGCTGCAGGCCGCATTGAGCTGGAGGGGCTGGACCTGGAAGGTGACGGGGACGTTGGACACCGGGTTGCCGTACTGATCCTCC
>JARFRM010000335.1 GCA_029287235.1 Thermoanaerobaculales bacterium | reverse complement strand
TGGGCGGCCGGGTTCGGTCTCGGCTTCCGCTGGATGGACCTCTCAACGACGCTGGCGTGGGAAGGTCTGAACGCTTCCGACGATGGGAGGAGCCAGGGCGCCGCATCCGGCCCGCTGCCCTACCTCTACTTCGAGTACCGCCGACTGTTTTCCGACCATTGGCGCTTCATGACCGGGCTCGGCTGGCTCTCGGTCGAGGTCGGAGACATCGACGGCACCCAGTGGGTCGGCCACGTCGGCATCGAGTACCTGACGGGCGACCGGTGGTCGTTCGGCGCTGGACTCAACCTGGCGACCGTCGATGTCGACTGGGCGGGCATCGAAGTCGAACAGGGCAACCTGCTCGACGGCTCGGTGAACTGGGACATCGAAGACATCAGCGTGTTCGCACGGGTGAGGTTCTAAGACACACGGCCCGAGACGCGAAATCCAAACTGCTGCCGGTTGTTCCATCGGAGGTGGACCATGAAGCTGCGACGTCTGTCTTGTGTTTTGGTGCTGAGTCTCTCTGTGTTGTCGTGCTCCGGTGGGGACGAGACGGCGGTGGTCGACCAGGACACGACCGCACCCGAGGCTTTAACAGAACACGCGCCGATCGCGGTGGTGCCGCCCGAGTTGGTGGCGGAGTTGCTGGAGCCCTTTCACGGCGATTTCGCGGCCCTGGTCGAGAGGCGCACCATCAGGGCCCTCGTCGTCTACAACAAGACCAACTTCTTTCTCGACGGCGGTACCCAGCGCGGCATCACCGCCGAGTTCCTCCGGGAGTTCGAGACGGCTCTCAACAAGGAGCTCAAGCTCGGTTCCCGTCCCCTGCACGTGATGGCGATCCCGGTAGCCCGCGACCAGCTGATTCCGTACCTCGAAGAGGGGCGCGGCGACATCGCAGCCGCCTCCCTCACGATCACACCTGAACGGTCCAAGGTGGTCGATTTTTCGATCCCGGGCGCAGATGAGGTCAGCGAGGTAGTGGTCACCGGTCCCGGCTCGCCGGCCGTCGCGACTCTCGACGACCTGGCCGGAAAAGAGGTCTTCATCCGGTCGTCCAGCAGTTATACGGACAGCCTCGAACTGCTCAACGCGGCCTTCCGGGAACGCGGTCTTGAGGAGATCGTCATCACTCCTGTCAGCGAGTACCTGGAGACCGAGGACCTCCTCGAGATGGTCAACGCCGGACTGATCGGGATCACCGTCGCCGACGACTACCTGGCCGAGTTCTGGGCCCAGGTGCTGCCGAATCTGGTCGTGCACACCGACGTCGGGGTCCGCACCGATCAGAAGATCGGGTGGGCGATCCGCCGCGATGCGACCGATCTGAAGGCCAAGGTCGACCAGTTCGCAAAGAGGCATCGGTCCGGCACGCTGCTCGGCAACATACTCATCAAGCGCTACCTGCAGGACACGAAGTTCGTCAAGAACGCTCTCGCGGACGGCGAGCGCCAGAAGCTCCAAGCGGTTGTCGACCTGTTCCGCACGTTTGGCGCTCAATACGACTTCGACTACCTGATGGTGGCCGCCCAGGGTTACCAGGAATCGGGGCTGGACCAGAGAGTCGTCAGCCGGGTGGGCGCGATCGGCATCATGCAGGTGATGCCGACAACGGCAGCCGACAAATCGGTCGGCATTCCAGACATCTCGACTCCCGAGAACAACATCCACGCCGGCACCAAGTACCTCCGCTACATCGTCGACAACTTCTTCGACGACCCCGCCATTGACGAGGTCAATCGCACTCTCTTCGCCTTCGCTTCATACAACGCGGGGCCGAACCGCATCCAGCGGCTTCGCAAAGAGGCGGCGGGCATGGGATTCGACCCCAACCTCTGGTTCGGAAACGTCGAGGTGGTCGTGGCCAAAGAGGTCGGCCGCGAACCCGTGCAATACGTCAGCAACATCTACAAGTACTACACGGTCTACAGCATGTTGCAGGATCAGAACGAGATCAAGCAGGAGATGAAGGACGAAATGAAGGCCGGGAACTGATTCATTTCAGTCAGCAGCGAGGGAGGGCAGACATGAGCCGATACGATCCACCCAAAAAGAAGAACCGGATGGGAATGAATGAACGGATCGTGGTCCTTGCGGCGACGCTCGTCATAGCCTTGACCTCGGCCTGCGCTTCGGTCCCCAAACGCCAGCCCTTGCCGGAAACACTTGCACACAAGGCAAGCGTCCCGGGAGGTGAAATGGCACGGCAATGGGGGGACATGGAGCCAGTCTGGGCCGACAAGTGGTTTGCGATGTCACAAGAGGACACTCGCGAGCTTCTCGGCGGGATCATGGGCCGCCGGCATTACTACCTCGCGGTCTCCGGTGGCGGCGCAAACGGGGCGTACGGGGCCGGTCTGTTGTGTGGATGGACCGATGCGGGGACGCGGCCGGAGTTCACCCTAGTTACCGGTATCAGCACTGGTGCGTTGATCGCGCCCTTCGCCTTCCTAGGGCCCGACTACGACCATGTCCTGCGCACCTTCTACACCTCGACGTCGACCGTGGACGTCGTCAAGAAGCGAAGCATCTTGAATATTCTGACCAGCGATGCGGCGGCCAGCAGCAAGCCGCTGCAGGGGCTGATCGCCCAGGTCTTTACCCAGGAGGTGATGGAGGCCGTCGCCGCCGAGCACCGGAAGGGCCGGCGCCTGCTCATCGGCACCACCAACATGGACGCGAATCGGCCGGTGAGTTGGAATATCGGCTTCATCGCCAACAGCGGTGATCCCCGTTCCCTGGAACTGATCCGCCAGGTGTTGCTCGCCTCGGCCTCGATTCCGGGGGCCTTTCCACCGGTATTGATCGAGGTCGAAGCCGACGGCCGGATGTACGACGAGATGCACGTGGATGGCGGGGCCACCGCCCAGGTATTCGTCTATCCCGCGGGAATCGACTGGGAGCAGGTTTTGGGAAAGCTCGAGGTGCCGGAGATGCCCGATCTCTACGTTATCCGCAACTCGATCATGGACCCACGGTACGAAGAGGTCAAAAACAAGATTTTCGACATCATCGGGCGGTCCGTGTCATCCATGATCCGCACCCAGGGGATCGGCAATATTTTCGAGATTTACCTGATGGCCAAAAGGGACGGTCTGGACTACCACCTCGCCTATATCCCAGGGAGCTTCAAGGAAGAGCCCAGGGAGGAATTCGACCCGGTTTACATGAAGAACCTCTTCGACCTCGCCTACGAGAGTGCGAAGAACGGGTTTTCTTGGCAGAAGGCGCCGCCCGGCTATGACGTGGAGGCTGAATTGGATTTGGGGGACTGAGAGCCCCGCAATCTCGGTCGAAAGAAGTTCGCATCGCACGGTGACCGCACTATCGCGTGAACTCGCGGAAGGGTGCCACGTTCACCATTGCACCATTCTTATGGATGCCTTGATTGAGATCCACCTCAGGCGTCAGCACGGATGGCCGGCTTCGTGCTCCGCATTACGCCGGGTCAATTCTCGGTCGAACGAGAATTGGTGGGCCGCCCGGGACTCGAACCCGGGACCACCGGATTAAAAGTCCACGCACTTCCTCACTGAAGTCATTAAGAATCAATATTTTGCAGTGTGTTAGAATCTTGTCCTAGCCCGATCCTAGCCCGCTTGAAACGGACGAGATCAGGGCCACCAAGTCGATTTCTGCATACCGTCCTGACTCCAACAATCTGCCCTCTGGTGTTTG
>JARFRM010000292.1 GCA_029287235.1 Thermoanaerobaculales bacterium | reverse complement strand
GACCGCCCCCAGTCTACCGGGACTTTCGTTTGTCGATGTCGACCCCGAGCCCCGGTCTGCCGGTGGGAGGGAGATCGCCGGCCCTGAGCTGCACGGCGAGCGCCGCAGGATCATTCCTCAACCCACTGTGACCGTCGCGATCGGCGACCACCCCGTTGGGCCTCGCCAGGGCGAAGTGCAGCCCGGCGGCAATCGAAAGAGCCGACTCGTCCATGCAGCCCACCATGACCTCGAATCCGGCCGCCCGGGACACCGCGTTGATGCGCTGCGCTTCCGCAATCCCACCGACCTTCATCAGCTTGATGTTGACCATGTCCACCAGGTCGTCCTTGGCGAGACGAAAGGCGTCTCGCAAGCTCACCAGGCTCTCGTCCGCCATGATCGGGATCGGAGATCGGCTGCTGATCCGGGCCATGAGCTCGGGCTGTCCCCTTGGCGTCGGCTGTTCGATGAGCTGGAGGCGCGCCCGTTTTGCACGTTTCACGAGATCGAGGGTCTGATCGACGGTGTAGCCTTGATTGGCGTCGAACCTCAGTTCGACCTTGGCACCGAGCTCAGCCCTCACCTGCAACAGACGCTCGACATCTTCTTCGAGATTGGCGCCGCCTTTGATCTTGAGGCACCTGAAACCCTGTCTGAACCACATTTCCGCCATCTCGACCGTCGGTTGAACCGGCAGGATCCCGATGGTGATGCTCGTCTTGATCCGATCGCGGTATCCTCCGAGCAGTTTCCACAACGGGAGCGAGGCACGCTTCCCGAGAATATCGTGAAGTGCCATATCGACAGCCGCCCGAACCGAAGGGTGCTTCGCCAGCGGCTCTTGAAGGCGCTCCAAAATCATCGCAATGCGAAGTGGATCGGATCCGAGAAGGAGTGGCTCGACGACGTAACGAATCGCGCTCTTGGCCGAGGCGACACTCTCCCCGGTCACAGCCTCATCAGGCGCCGCACACCCGAAGCCTACCGGGCCGGTGTCCGTACCGATGCACAAAAAAAGATTGGTTGTCTCGCTGACGGTTTCGTAGGCGATCGAATACGGACGGGCCAGCTCGAATCTCTCAGACCAAGTCTCGACGCTGACGATCTTCATCAATACCTCCGCTCGTAGATTTCATCGAGCGTCATGCCTTTGAGCTCCTCCACCAACTCCACGAGGTTGGCGATCATGATCTCCCAGAATCGAGCACCCTTTTCCGCAGATGCACGGCATGGATCTCCAAGCACCCCGCTCGGCGAAATCCTGGCGGTTCTCGCATACCACTCGACGCTTCTCTTCGCCGTGAAGTCCAGGTAGCGGCTTGAAAAGCTCGGGACGAATGCTTCGGCTGACGCCATATCGACGAGATCGGGCCGGGTCGCCAGACTGGTCGAGGTCTCGATCTCTCCGGCATGGACGTCATTGGCGGTCTCACAGATCTCGTCCAGGTCGAAATCACTGGTCTCGCCCGTGTCGACGCAGGTGAAGATATTCGCGTCCCGGTTGATCATCTGGGCTGCAAACTGCAGGGTTGCCGAGTTGCCGCCGTGCCCGTTGATGATGACCAGTTTGGTGATTCCGTTTCTGGCGCAGCTGATGCCGATGTCATAGACCATCCGGGACAACGCTTCATTGCTCACGCTGATGGTCCCCGGAAAGTCGTCGTGATGGTACGAGACGCCATAGGAGATCAGCGGCAGGACGAGGGGTCTCGGGTTCTCGCACGACTCGGCCACCCTTCGAGCGAGATAGTCGGCGTCAAACGCATCGGTGTCGAGGGTCAGGTGTGGACCATGCTGTTCGATGGCGCCCACCGGAAGCAGCGCGACGTCGACTTCCTCGAGCCGCCGTTCCGCTTGCGGCCAACTGAGCTCGCCAAGCAGGTGGTCGCGCCGCGCCTCGGTCCACTCCGGCGCCTTCTCGTTCGTCCGCTCGAAGCGGTACGGGCCGTAGAACTGGGGATCGTCCAGAGGGTGAGTCGCGACCCACTCTTTCCCGGTGCGGCGAATCGCACCGTCAGCATGCTCGAGGAAGATCTGGAAGAGACCGCGGCGAAGATCCACGGGCATCCCGTCCAGAGGCGATCGTTCACCGTCGATCCGCACCTGGAGCACCTCCGGGTGCGCCCTGATCCGCCCCCTGGGGCCGGCAGGTCGAGCCATGTGTCCCTGCTCGGTGAGCATGTAGACCAAATGGCGCTCGCCGACCGCCTCCTGGTTGACCCCCGCCGAGGTCAGCGCGAGAAGACACGCCTTCACCTGTTCGTCGCTGTAGCCGCACCGTGCGGGATCGGCGCCAAGCGCCAACAACATTCCAACCACTCGCCGGCACTTCTCGCACCGGCCGCATGGTTTGACCTGGTCGCCCTCCGTGTGGGCCGCATGACAGGACATCTGCAACCGTTGCAGGTCGGGATATCGCTCGACGAGGATCTTTTCGACGAGCAGCTCTGACAGCGATCTCAGCAACGAGAACTGGCAGACTCCCCACCCCTTGTGCTGGAAGTACCGGGTCAATCGTGCATCGAAGAACCTACTTTGATCGTAAAGGCCGTCGTAGTGCGCGATTCCTTCGTGGAATGCGCGTCGCGTTGTGTCGAACTCGTCGCCGATCACGACGCGACCGATCTTCCTTTTGCGAATCAGCGGCAGTACCCCGAAGAAGAACACCGCCACCGTCCACAAACGCACGGGATACTCATCGCTCCGGACCGACGCGAAGTCGGGCCTGATGAAATCGAGGCGGCGCAGCATCCAGGCGAAGAGCCGGTCGCAGTTGGTCCACACGCGGGCGGCGTTCTCCACCTCTCGGGAAAAGTGCCGGTAGGCGTTCAGGGCGGTGAACCAGTGCCGACCCGACTCATTGACGAAGATCGGGTGCGTTTCGAACCCGAGCTCCGAGAGGAGACTGTAGCCGAGCAGGCTCTCCTTCCCGCCGGAGGACAGGATGGCGTGCTTCCCCCGGTCGGTCTCCCATCCCCCGGATCCCGTGTACTCGTCGTCGGGGAAGACCAGCCGAGCCTGAAGATAGGTGTCTCGCTTGTCCGCCGGCAGGCCGCTCATCTCCGGCAGCAGAAACGGGTTCGGCTCGAGGAACTTCTTGACGTAGATCTCGCGCGCGGTGTTGGCGGCCATTTCCACGAGCAAACGCCGATCGCGGCGGTCAAACGGCCCGTGAAACACAATCTCGACACAGAACAGACCGTAGTTGAGGGCGAGCTGGGCTGCGATCATCGAGGCCAGGTTTCCAGTAGCCGGGTCATCGGGGTCGAAGACGTCTTCCTCATAGCGGTACACGAGCTCGGTGCTTGAGTCGGTCGCGCCGGTGACCACACGATAAGGTGCCACCAGGCGGCGCGGCTCCACCCTCACCGGGCCGACCTCGAGACGGTCGATAACCATGAGCGATTCGAGCGCCTGTTTCATCGCATATCCAGATCGATCAGCAGGACGCCGCCGAAGGGCGCGGCATGAGACCGTGGATCCTTCTGGCCAGCTTGTCGGCACCATGCGTCAACACATCGAAGACCGGGAGCCCGATCTCGCGAGAGATCTCGTCGCAGGTTGCTTCGATCTCCGATTTCGCAAGGTCTTCGTGGTTGATCGTGATGGCGACCACCGGCCGGCCGGAGACCACCTCGATCGCCTTGATCTGATGATCCAACGAGTGAAGTCGGTGCCCCGGGAAGCCATCGTACTCCTTCCGCGCAGGAGCGTGCTGCAACACCACAACATCCGGCCTCCCGGCCGCGAGGAGTTCATATCCCCCCGGATAGGCCGGGTTCATCAGGCTCCCCTGCCCCTCGAGGACAATCACCTCCGGTGAGCGCTCGGTCCAGGCGGTCCACACGGCGTGCTCGATCTCACCTGCCACGAAATCGTTGACCAGCGAGTCCAGGACGATCCCGTACCTCGCCCCCTGCAGCCACGCCGTCTGTCCCGTGCCGACCAGCTCCGATTTCAAGCCGAGCTCCGCGAGGGCATCGACCAGCATCCAGGCCGTCGTCCGCTTTCCCACCGCGGAATCCGTTCCCAGAACAGCGACCTTGAAGCTCTCGACCTCGGTGATCTTGCCGCTGAAGAAGTGCATTTTGCTCAACGAAGGCGGCTTGCGAACGTCGCGGAGCGTAACTCCGTAGTCCTCAGCCACCGCGGCGATTTCAACATCATCACTCAGGTAGTCGTGAAGCCCTGAATCGACATTCAGGCTCAAGCGGATCGCTCGACGAATGTCGGACCGGGCGGCCGGATCCAGCCGACCGCCATCAGGTGCCAAACCCACCACCAGGTGGGTTGGCTCGAGATCAGCGGCCAGGGCGTTCCGATAGGCCGACATCACGTCCTTCTCGATGGGGATTCCCGCAAATCGTCCATCGAGCACCTCGCCCGCGTCCTTTTCGGCCTGGACCGAATCAACAACTGCCAGAACCTTGTACCGGCGGCTGCGGCGAATCAGTCCGTGCGCGGTTTTTCCATTTGTGGTTCCGAACGCGCCTTCACAGTAGACGATTGCATTCCCTTCAGGAAAAGGCTGGTTCGTTGATCGATCCTCCGAATTCATCGATTCGGATCTTCCTCGAACGACGTCGAGACGGTTTGACATTATCTCCTCCCGGTGAGTACCACCACGAACCGATCGCTCGGGAGCGCCTGTTGACGGTGGCCGTCAAGCAACGAGATCAGGCCCGCCGTGGACGCAGGCAGCACGTTGAGTCCCTCACTCGAGCTGATCAGTCGTGCAAAACGCATCATGGCCCGGTCGCTGGCGTACCCCGCCCAGCCGTTCGTGGCCCGGACGGCATCGAGAGCCCCGTCGCCGTCGATTGAGTGCCAATTGATGAGAGGCTCGTTGACAGCCGTCTCCCGAATCCTCGACGGATCCAGATCCCGACACTCCTCGAATCCTTTGATGATCGATTCCACGATGGGATTCTTGCGATACGAAGATCCGGCGATCATGCGTGGGATTCGTGACGTCTTCCCTCTGCGGTAGAGGCTCTGGAATCCTTTCGCAATCCCGGCGAGAGTCGTTCCATTGGATACCGGCACAGCAACCGCAGCCGGAGCATCGCGAAGATCATCGTAGATCTCATAGGCGATCTCGCCGTAGGCGCGCAGCTGAATCGGTATATTGGCTCCCCCTGGATTGGCGTCGTACACCTCGTCCATCGAGGCATATCTCCTCGAGGCCTCCACCGCAGCCTCGTAGTCTCCCTCTACGACCACGATCTCCGCCCCGTAACGCCGCATCTCATCAACTCGGCGGGAGTGATAGTGCTTCGGGATGAAGACTACGCAGCGTAAGCCCGCGAACGATGCGGCCATCGACAGAGCGGCCCCGTAGTTGCCGCATGTAGCGCCCGTCACCGCATCATAACCCCGCCGAAGAGCATCCATGGCCTGGGCGAAGGCGATACGGTCCTTCTGCGTTCCGGTCGGGTTTCCGCCGTCGAATTTGAGATACAGCTGACGCAACCCGGTCTCGCGTTCGATGTTTCGGGCCCGGCTCAGTTGCGTGTCTCCGATTTCCGAGTCAATGATGTTCTCGAACGCCTCGAGGCGTTCTTCGAGGTCGCGTTCGGTGTCGCTCGCAATTCGCCTTTCCGCTTCGAGCTCCCGTGGCAGAACCAGTGGCTCTGCCATTGCCCCATCAAGAATGGGAGACAATGGATTCACGCTCAACGATGGGCGATTCCTGTCTCCATCCACCATGTCAACCTCCCGGGCGGCCGGGCGATCCTCGGTCCGCCCTCCCGGATTGGTCGGCGAAATCCACATCGCTGTCGTGATTGGTAGGACCAATCACCTCGAACGATACAACCGTGACAGTGCTGCGATTCCATTCGCCCGTCTTCGCCAGGATGCGGGCCTCGACCTCTTCCTTGAGATGCGACAGAAGCTCCACTCCAGCCAAAGTCGGGGCGACGTTGTACTCTCCCTCGTCTGCGGTGAGAATCGCAACCAACCGCGGCTCGCCCATCGCACCCCATACGGTGGGCAGCACGATCCCCCGAACGACCTCGTAGTCGGACTGTTCGTTTGAGTTCATCGATCTCTCCCTCCTGGGCGAGGACTTCCGGCACCAGGACCGCCGCCGTCGTCGATTCCATCAGAAACGCCCAGTCCCGACGACAGGATAGGGTCGGTGTTCATGGCACGAGACAGGTCAACCGCCGAGAGTTCCCTGAGGGCGGCAGGCAGGCTCTCGGAGTCATTCGACTCGATGAGGGAGCCGATCCAGGCCCATGGCTGCATTCCCGATCGGACCACTCTTCACCCCCGTTGATGAATCAGCGACGTACCCATGCCAAACGAGAACCCCGGTCGGTACGAGATTCCCGAGCAGGTTGAAACTGTGACTTCATTACACCGAGGTCGGCAGAACACGAAAGGATCGGACGGAGAAATACTCCCAACCGTCCTCACCAACAAAAACCGATCCGACGATTTCTACGTTCTCATCGACCATGGAAAGCAGCCGAAGGCTTCTTGAGTCGAGGTCGATTGCGAAGCGGCCTTCATCCTCGGTCTGAAAATCGATCGCGACCACATCGCCGTCGTCATCCCAATCCACCGCGACGATTGAACCGACAAGCACCCTTTCCGTTTCGTGCTGTCCCGAGCCGGGAATGACCCACACAAAAAGCAGGCCAACCACGATTGCGAGCATCCACGTCCGGATTCTGTTTCGGTTCATCGGCGACCCTCCCTTTCTCACGTCGATGTCCGCCGTCTCCACCGCCACCGCAAGGCACATGCCAACTTGTGCATCTGGTTCGATCGACAGGCTCGGAATCAGGGCTTCCGGTTTCGTGACCGAGTCGGAATCCCGGGTTCTCCCACCAGGGCGCTCACAAAAGGGCAGGAAACCCGCCCGGGCTCTATTTCTTCTTGAACACGGCTCGCCAGCCCGTCGCATGAGGGACCGGGCGCAATCGCAGCTGTACTCCACCGTTGGTCTCGTGGGCGGGATCGACCACGTAAAGCAGGTTTGGATCGATCGATCGTGCGGCCGCGATCATCCTTTGAGTGCTTCGGCGCGGTGCCATGGCATAGACCATCGTTACCGGACCGGATTCACCCTCCCCGGGGAACGCCGTGACGCTGTGTCCCTCGCCGCGCAGGATTCTGGCGATCTCGTTGCCGGACGTCTGTGAGAGAATCCGCACCCCCGAGACGCCGCGCGCCAGCAAACGTTCAGCCTCCAGACCCACACCGTTTCCTGCTGCAAACCCTCCAGCGTAGGCGAGCGCCAGCCACCAACTTTCGTGGAGCCGCGAAACGACCTGACTGATGGCGGCAACCCAAATGATCAGCTCGAAGAAACCGAGGACGACCGCCGGTTGAACGTGCCCCTTGACAATCGCTACCGTCCGAAGGGTCCCGAGAGTCACATCGATCACCCTCAGTGAAAACACGATCAAACACAACACCCAGATCGGAACCGTGGCTAACCACTCCATGACGAGCTCCGATCAACTGGCACGCTTGACGACAACCAGAGTCATGTCGTCAGATGGCTGAGCATAGGAAAGCGCGGCGTCGCGCACAGCCTCGAAGATCTCCCGGGCCGATGCGTGTTTGTTGGCGCGAATTGTGCCTTCCAACTCCGACCCAACAAACGTCACGTCGTCAAGCTCGTGCTCAGCGACGCCGTCTGTCATCAAGAGCAAGACGTCGCCGATTCCCATGAGGTTGACCTCGTTCACCGTATACCTGGGTTTGTATTTCAGGGCGCCCAGGTTCTTCGCGACGTCGACATCGGCCTCTGACGGGAACATCCCAAGCGGGAAGTAGCCCACGAGGCGATCGGCAGCGATGTCGACGCAGCGGTCAAACTCAGCCGAATACACCATGGGTTTCGGACTGCCGGCCAGCAGGAATCTGAAGGCTCCGCTGCGAGAAACCTCGCCGTACGTGACGGTCACGTACTTCCGTATGCTCATGGAGCGGCTGAACCGTGAGTTGAGGTTTTCGAAGAGGCGAGTCGTCACTTCGCCAAACCGATCAAGCTCGTAGAGCACACCGGTCAGGAACGCCTGGTGGAGCATTGCGGCAACCAGCGCGTCCGTCATCTGGTGGCCACAAACATCCGCGATCAACACGCCGATCCGGTCGCGGTTTTCCGCGAGTTTACGGGCTACCTCCGGCCTTCCCTCAACTTCAGCGATTCGAATGCGGTTTTCGAGGTCGTACCGCTTTTCGAAATCAACGAGGACCATGTGGTCACCTCCGACTTCGCCATTGAGGAAGACGCTGTCACCGTAGATCTCGATCTCCCCGATCCGGGCACCGCATGTTCTTGGGCGTAGAAGTTTGAATGTCTGGACGAAGTTCTCCAGTTCCGCGTTGTCTGAGTCTCGGTAAGAGCTTCCGGCCGATTCGATCTTGGACATCTGGATTTTCTCCACGCAAGCGTCGTTCTCGGCGCCCGCTCGATTCGCCCCAACGACCGAGATCCACGGACACCAGTAAGGTTGAGCAGCTACTCGCTGGACCCCGGGCCCTCGCGTCAGAAGTCGGGGCCCCGGCACCACAGCTGATCTCCTTTGCAATCGGGGTGCCACCTCGTTTCATCAGCGAGTCTCTCTGTCGTCGGCAATGCTGACTCGCGGTCTGTAATGTTGCTTTGTGTGGGAAGGATACTGACCCAATCGGCGCGCATCGGATTCCGCTGTTCCGACTCCTTTCGTCATCGGAACTCGAGGTTCCTCTATTGGTAGGGCGTTCCGGGGATCCTCTGCGGTTTGCCCCAGACTACCGACTGCGCCCGGATCAAGCTTCTTTGCCCCACCGCGAGGTCTTTTCCGTCGTGAATGCAGTCTCCCGCCGCGCTCAAACGATTGGCACGACGGTTGCACATGTTCAGGTTGCCGGGCGCCGCTGAGCGAATATGCCCGAGGCTGGGGAGGTCAAGGTGACTACAGCGAGTAGCGACAGGTCGTCAACGACCAGCGCTTTGCACGCACCACCTTCTCCACGGCGAAGGCCCGAACCAACGAGCCAAAGGCAGCTCGCTGCGCCCGCGCCTACGGTCTCGAACTTCTCGTCGCAACGCCGAAGTGAACGGAGGATGACATTAAGGTGCTTCGCCTCGACAATCGCGTGCTGGCAGTGAGGATTGACCACCGAGAAGACCTTCGAGAAAGACAAGCAGATGGACTACATGACACCCTGGGGGCCATTCCGCAGACTAGTTGGGCTGCGTGATCGGATGGAACAACTCACACAGCCGTGGCCTGGTTTTCACGGTCTGGCAAGCGAGGAGGAGGAGAGCCTGCGGCGAGGCTGGGTGCCTCCTGTTGATGTTCGTGAAACTCCCCATGTCATCGAGGTCACCGCAGAGTTGCCCGGAATCGACCCCGCCGACGTTGACGTATCGGTCCAAGGCAATGTACTCACCATCCGCGGCGAACGAAGCTACGAGGAGGCCAAGGAGGACGAAACCCTTCACCGCATCGAGAGGAACTATGGCCGTTTCGAGCGCTCCTTCACCCTTCCCCGTTCCGTGAACTACGAGAGAATCGGCGCCAGCTTCAAGGACGGTGTGCTCACCGTCCAGGTGCCGAAGCGGGAGGAGGCGAAGCCGAAAGCCATCAAGATCGACATCGACACTTCATCGTAAGTAGACGAACAAAACGGGTGGGGACTTGTCGGTCTCGACTTTCCCCACCCGACTCTCTTCATCCAGAATGCAACCGGACGACTATAATCGAACCCATCGTTTCTCGCCCCATCAACCGCCAGCGACCTCAAAGCCATGCGGCGGTGCGTGCGGGCCCACTCCCGGGAGCCATTGGACATGACAAATCACGACAACCAGACGGACGGTTTCTTCAGGCGCTTGGCCGAGCGCGAACCGGATGGAGGTCCCCCGCACAGTCGCGTCGCCCGATGGATCCGACGACGGTTCGTCGTAGGTTTTCTGGTGGTCCTTCCCCTCGTCATCACCATCTTCTTTGCCCGGTTCATCTTCGGGCTCCTGGATCGCTGGTTTTTGCCGATCTCTGAACGCGTTTTCGGCGTCGAGATTCCCGGCATCGGGTTTATCCTGTTCATGATCGTGCTCTTTGTTCTCGGGATTCTCGCCACCAACATGTTGGGGGGCCGACTCCTGGACTTCTTCGAGAAACAGGTGGCCGGTATTCCCTTACTGAGCCCGGTTTACCAGGGCGCGCGTCAAATCACCGAGGCGATCCAGATTCGCGGCACCACGGACTTCCGGAAGGTCGTCCTGCTGGATTTTCCGCGAGAAGGGCTTCGGTCGGTGGGATTCGTGACCCGAGAGTTCGCGGGCCCGACCGCGTTTTGTGACGAACCGTCGGCTTTGGTTTTCGTGCCGACCACCCCGAATCCAACCACGGGGTTCCTGGTCGCGCTGCCGCACCGCGATCTCCAAGTTCTCGACATCACGGTCGAGCAGGGCGTGAAGCTCTTGATTTCTGGTGGACTGCTGACCCCGGCTCAGCTGTTGGGCGAACGATCGACCCCGTCGCCAAATGGAACTCAGCTTTCGACATGAACGGCCTCGCTGCTTTCGGACGACCCGGACCGGCCCGGTTTTCCTTCGCTCACGTTGTCGTAGTACCGAACTGTGGGGTACGCGAAGTCAATGTCGCTCGCCTGCCAAAACGCCTCGAGGATGTCTTCCCAGATTGCATTCTCCACAGATCTGCGTTTCCGCGGATCGGCCAAGAATCGCATGGTCAAGGTCACCCCGATATCAGCGACCGACGTCCAAACGATGGGCGACAGGTGCTCATAGCGGATCAAGTACTTGTTCGCGGCCTTGCGGAGCTCCTGCCGCGCCTGCCCGCTTTCGATCGTACTGTGCGCGACCGCAATCTCAGACAGGATCTCCTTCGCTCGGCGCCAGTCGCTTTCGAAGGTTACGGTCACAGGAATCTCGTCCCAAATGAAGTTGAATCCTTGAGTGTAGTTCGCAATGGTTTCCTGGAAGACCTTGCCGTTGGGAATGTGGAGGATCCTCCCGGTGCTCTGGTCCGCATCCACCCAGTTGCCAATCTCGACCAACGAAAACGCGAAGAGCCGGAGGTCGATCACATCACCGGCGTGTTCACCGATCTGGATTCGATCACCCACCGTAAATGGTCGCCGCACGGTCAGGAAAATCCACCCGGCGAAGTTGGTCAACGGGGCGTGCAGAGCGATCGCGAGTCCTGCCGATATGATTCCGATCGACGCCGCGAGACCGGTAACCCCGCCAAGCCAGATTCTCAGAAGTGCGAGAATCGAAACAAAACCGAGAAGGTAGTTCACTGTCTTGACAGCGATATACCGACGCGCCGAATCATCGAGGCGCCTGTCGAGCACGAAGGCAACCCCGTGCCGAATCACGATCAAAACCAGAATCAGGGTCAGCGACAGAACCAGCTTGTCAAGAGTCGACTCGGGTATTCCCATGTATGCACCCAGGGATGCCGCCAACCCGTCGAGCTTCTCGAGCATCACAGCCTCCGACTCTCCCGCTTGGACCGTCTGCCATGTTTCGATTTCCCAAAGTCGGTTCATCTACGACAAGTATCCAACATCTTTCTCCAGCTGGTCGCATACAGCCGGTTTCATGGATTCCTCGGGTCTGCACCATGCCCCAGACATCGGTGCAGTCGAAGGGGGTCCCTCACCCTGTCGACTGGTTGTCGATCTTCTCACAACGACGATCGAGCAACACCTTCCCCGTGAGGTAGCGATGAAAAGGCAAAAAAAACCGTTGCAGCTTCCGGAAGACGCCGATCACATCCACCTTGACCGCGTCACCCGACCCACACGCCGCCCGAGAACCGATCTTGAAGAGCGACTTGAATTCGACGAGTGGCAAGAAGACCGAGGCCGTCGCGGTCGGAAACCACGAGGAAAGGCGGGCGGCCGCCGCGAGAAAGGCCGGCAAATCCCCGATTAGTGGTATCAGCTACGATCCCATCTTGGGAACTCAGCCTGCTTGTCGATTCCCCGGACCATCACGCAACAGGCGCCGGATCAGGTCGGCTCTCGCCGCTCAAGGATTTCGACTAGGTGTCATCAGCACGAACGCGACCGGGTCGCGGTCATCACGGAGCACAGTGGAGCGATGAATGAATCAGGCAGTCGTTCAACCCATCGAGACCGGCGCCCTGATCACCGGACTGGGCGGTGGGCTCGCGCTCTTCCTGTACGGGATGCAGCGCATGACCGATGCTCTGACCACCGTCGCCGGCAGTGGCATGAAGAACCTCCTGGGTCGCCTGACCAGGAACCGGTTCACGGCCGCCCTCGCCGGGACCATCACAACCGCCGTGATCCAGTCCTCGTCGGCCACCACCGTTCTCGTAGTGGCTTTCGTCTCAACGAGTCTATTGAGCCTGAGCCAGGCCGTCGGGGTGATCATCGGTGCCAATGTCGGTACCACGGTGACCGCCCAGATCATCGCCTTCGAGGTCCACAAGTACGGCCTGCTGATGATTGCCTCGGGTTTTCTCGTGGACCTGGTGGCGAAGACAGAAAGGATCAAGCAGTGGGGCGTGGCCCTGATGGGACTGGGACTGATTTTCTTTGGCATGGAGCTCATGAGCTCCGCCACGGGCCCGTTGCGATCCTGGCCTCCTTTCATTGCCTGGATGCAGGAACTGCAACATCCGCTTGTGGGTATTGCCGTCGGGATGGTCTTCACAGCAGTCGTCCAGAGCTCGTCCGCAACGACGGGCATCGTCATTGTCCTCGCCAGCCAGGGTCTTCTGTCACTGGAGTCAGGTATCGGCGTGATCTTCGGCGCCAACATCGGGACCTGCGTGACCGCCATCATCTCGGCCATCGGCCGGCCCCGCGTGGCGGTCCAGGCGGCTGTCGTGCACGTGATCTTCAACGTCGGTGGCGTGGTGTTGTGGATGTTCTTCATCCCTCAGATCGCCGAACTCGTCCGGAGCTTTTCGCCCGCGGCCGATGATCTGGCCGGAGTAGCAAAACTGGCAGCTGAGACCCCGCGACAGATCGCGAACGCCCATACGCTTTTCAACGTCGGAAACGCGCTGCTCTTTATCTGGTTCACTCAGCCTCTGGCTCGCCTGGTGAACCGGCTGGTTCCGGAACGACCTCAACCGAAGGGCATCCTACCCCGCTACCTGGACCCGCTCTTTCTCGAGCAACCCGCGGTCGCGTTGGATCAGGTTCGGCGAGAGCTGGTGCGCCTCGCAGAGTGTGACCGGACCATGTTGGAGGACTGCCTCGCCGTGGTCACAGAGGGATCTCGAAGCGACGCGGCGGCGTTGGCAAAGGCCGATGACGAGGTGGATTCACTTCATGGCGCAATCGTCACCTACCTCGGAAAGCTGTCGCAACAGGATCTCGTCGGATCTCAACCGAAACAGCTTCACGGCTTCATCGGGATCGCCAACAACCTGGAGAACTTTGCTGACGTCATCGAGGCCAACCTCGCGGATCTCGCCGAGAAACGACTGGACCTCGGCGTGGCCGTCAGCCCATCGACGATTCGGGTGCTCGAGCCCCTCCACAGGCGAATCTGTAAGAACTTCGACCTCATGCTCAGAGCACTGCAGACGGGAGATCAGGAGATCGCGAGGAAGGTGGCTCACAGGAAGAAGAAGGTGAAGAAGCTGGCGGAAGATGCCACCGCGCACCTGGCGCGACGTCTCATCGCCGAAGAGCCCAACCGTCTCGCGGCCTTTCAGGTGGAAACAGACATCATCGAGAACCTCCAAAGGCTCAATGCGCTGACCCGACTCGTCGCTCGCCAACTACTGGAGATCCAGGGATCCTCAGGAGTGGATCGGAAACGCGAAAAAACAACCCAGAAGACTCATACCCCCTCCGCCGGGCGAAACCACCAGGGGGTATGATTCCGCCATCCCGCATCCGAGCCAATGTGAACATGGTCACAATATCGCTTATAGTGATCTCGAAGGGTGAACCATGCTCTTTCGAATCCTCTCCAGAGACCGATTCAGGACGCTGGTGGAAACGATCATGGAGACAACCGAGGTCGTCGCCCCCAAAAAGGTCGGTGTGCGCAGCGACGGAGAGCCGATCCACCAGTTCCTGCCCGTTGCCGATTTCGACGAGATGGATCTCGCCCACGAAACCACCGAGCACTCGGCCAAGACCTACTTTCTGCCCTACCGCGAAAATCTGTCCACCTATGCGTTCAGCGACGACGACTGGCAGCAGGAGGTGCACTACCGGATCCAGCCGAGGGCCATGGTCGGCCTTCACGCCTGCGACATCAACGCCCTGTTACGGCTCGACAAGGTCTTCGTCCGCGACCACTTCCCCAGCCCCTACTATGTATCGAGGCGTCGCAACACTCTCATCATCGGCATCGACCACGAGCCGTGCGAGGGAGGCTTCTGCCGCTCTCTGGGAACCGATACGGTGACTCGGGGATTCGACCTCTATCTGACGGATCTCGGCGACCGCTATTTCGTGGCCGTCGGGTCAGACCACGGTTTCGATCTCCTCAACCAGGTCGGCGTCGCCGAGATCTCTGACCGCGACACGGCGGACTACCTCGAGGAACGCAAGCGGATCGCCGGTCTCTTCACGACCGAAGTGGCGGTGCAAAACCTGCCCAATCTGCTCGACATCGAGTTCGAGTCCGAGGTTTGGAAGACCTGGGGCGCCAAGTGCCTGGGTTGCGGCAGCTGCGCCATGGTGTGTCCGACCTGCTACTGCTACGGGACCACCGAACGGGTGTCCATGGACTTCTCCAGCGGCAGCAAGGAGAAGCACCTCTACGCGTGCACGGTGGTGGACTTCGCCGAGGTGGCGGGGGGCCACAACTTCCGCCCCGACCGGAGCACGCGGTTGAAGTACCGGTATTACCACCAACACCGCGGCTTCGTGGAGGCGCACGATGAGCCCAAGTGCGTCGGCTGCAACCGCTGCGGACGCGCCTGCCTCACCGGCATCAACCCGCTGGACGTGATCCACGACCTGCAGGCGGAGGATGAGGCATGAGCACCTTCAACAACGCCTACGACGTGTCGCGCGAGGCCGAGATGAAGGAGCCGCTGGACTTCAACCGGCGCAGCCGCCTCAAGCACGTGGACAGGGTCTTCAAGGCCGAGATCCTCAACATCATCCATCTCACCGAGATGGAGAAGCTCTACCAGATTCGCCTGCTCGACCCGGCCGAGCGCGCTCGTTTCTCCTTCCTTCCCGGGCAGTTCGTCATGCTCGAGGTGCCGGGCTACGGCGAGATCCCCATCTCAATCTCGAGCTCCCCGGCCAAGAATGGGTATCTCGAGCTCTGCATTCGCCGAGCAGGGGTGGTCACCGGCGCCCTGCACCGCGCGCAGCGGGGTGCGAAGGTCGGCGTCCGGGGCCCGTTCGGCAGCCACTTCCCCATGGAGGAGATGAAAAACCACAACCTGCTCCTCGTGGCCGGCGGCCTCGGCCTGGCGCCGCTCAGGGCGCCGATCTTCGAGGTCATCGACCACCGTCCCGACTACGGCGACGTCAACATCCTCTACGGCACCAGGGAGCCTGCTCAGCTCCTCTTCGACTACCAGTATGAGGAGTGGGGACGAATCGACGATATCGACCTCAGGATCATCGTCGAAAAGCCGGACCCGGGCTGGACCGGCCCCACGGGCATGATCACCGAGCTCATCGGCGACCTGGAGATCGACCCCCGGCGCACCTTTGCGATCGTCTGCGGTCCGCCGGTGATGTTCAAGTCCGTGTGCCGCCATCTGGTCGAGATCGGCGTGTCGATGCGGCGGATCTTCGTCTCCCTCGAACGCCGCATGCACTGCGGCATGGGCAAGTGCTGCCGGTGCAACGTGGGTTCCACCTTTACGTGCATGGACGGCCCGGTCTTCGACTACTGGGCGGTGATGAACCTCAAGGAAGCGATCTGAGGGAGGCGGTCATGAAGTACCTCGGTATCGACTCCGTTCGTCCCCGAATCGCAGTCTTCGAACTCACGGGTTGCGAGGGATGCGAGCTCCAACTGGCCAACAAAGAGGAGACCCTGGCGGCGTTCCTCGACGCGGTCGAGGTGGTCAACTTCCGCGAGATCAGCTCGTCCTCCAGCGATGACTACGACATTGCCTTTGTGGACGGCGCGGTGTCTCGAGCAGACGAGGTCGAGCGCCTCGAGGTCATCCGCGAGCACGCGAAGGTGCTGGTGGCCCTGGGTAGCTGCGCCTGCTTCGGTGGGGTGAGCCGACTCAAGAACGCCTTCGACCTCAACGAGGCCAACCGCGAGGTGTACGGTGACCGACCCCAGGAGACCCTGCCCGTGCGCGCGGTCTCCGAGGTCGTCGCGGTTGATCTCGAGATCCCCGGCTGTCCGGTGTCCAAGGACGAGGTCGAACGGATCGTCCAGCACCTCATCTGGGACGTGCCCTACCACTTCCCGGCCTACCCGGTGTGCCTGGAGTGCAAGCAGCGCTACACAGTGTGTACCTACGAGGTCGGTCTGCTTTGCCTCGGGCCCATCACCAGGGCGGGCTGCAACGCGCCGTGCCCGGCCGGCGGGCTCGGGTGCTGGGGCTGCAGGGGCCCGGCGGTCGAGGCCAATGCAGAGGAGTTCCTGACGACAGTCCACGAGCGCGGCTTCACGAACGACGAGATCGCGGAGCGCATGAGCTTCTTCGGTGGCTTCGAAGGGTTGCTGCCATGAGGGTCGACATCGACGTTCGCCATCTCGCCCGTATCGAGGGGCACGGCAACATCGTCGTCCGCATCGCCGACGGCGACCTCAAGGAAGCACGCTGGGACGTGGTCGAGACGCCGCGCTTCTTCGAGGTCATGCTCAAGGGCAAGCACTTCTCCGCGGCCGGCATCCTGGCCGCGCGAATCTGCGGCATCTGCTCCATCTCCCACTGTCTGACCGCGGTGCGGGCCACCGAGCGCGCCTTCGGGGTGACGGTGCCCGACGCTGCGGCCCGCCTCCGCCTGCTCGCCAAGCATGGCGAGACCATCCAGAGCCACGTACTCCATTTCTTTTTCCTCGCCGCCCCGGACTTTCTCGGCCTGAGCAGCGCCATCCCGCTGGTCGAAGCCGACCCGGAGGTTCTGCAACGCGCCCTGCGCCTCAAAGGCCTGGCGAACCGCCTCTGCGATGCCGTGGCCGGCAGGACCACCCATCCGGTGGCGTTCCAGCCGGGAGGGGTTTCCATGGTTCCCGAGAAGCGTGTGCTCTCGGCCATTCGCAACGAGCTCGAGGATGGGTTAGATGATCTTCACGCAACCGCCCGACTCCTCGCGACCTTCGAGATTCCGGATTTCGAGCGCGAAACCGAGTTCGTGGCGCTTCGAGGAGAGCGGGAGTACCCGTTCATCGGTGGCCGATTGGTTTCTTCCGACGGGGTCGAGCGCGCAGAGAACGAGTACCTCGAGATGACCAACGAGGCGGTGGTCGCGGGCAACACCAGCAAGTGGTCCAGCCTGAGCAGGGAGTCCTACGCAGTGGGACCGCTTGCCCGCTGTAACCTCAACTTCGAACTCCTCCATCCGGAGGCCCGCCAAATCGCCGCGAATCTGGGTCTCGCGCCCTTGTGCCACAACCCGTTCATGGCCCACGTCGCCCGGCTGGTGGAGTGCGTGCACTGTGCCCACGAAGCCATTCGACTGGTGGACGAGATCGTCTCATCCGGGGACGAGCCGGCCATGGTTGCAGTGGCGCCCGTCGCCGGTGAGGGTGTCGGCGCCGTGGAAGCGCCGCGCGGCATCCTCTTCCACCACTATCGCTACGGTGGCGACGGCCGCATCGAAAGCGCGAACTGCGTGGTCCCGACCGCGCAGAACAACGGCAACATCCACCGGGATCTGCCCGACTTCGTCCGCCAGATGGTGGAGAGCGGCGTCAACGACGACCAGCGTCTCGAGCTCCTGTGCTCGATGTTGGTGCGGTCGTACGATCCCTGCCTGTCGTGCTCGGTACACTGAGAAAAGGTTTCTCAGCGCGGTTTTCGGCTCTCCTTGGGGGGCCTTGCCAGGGATCTGGCTCGAATGTGGTCGAGCCCCCCGATGCAACCGGCTCACCTCGGCTTACACGCCGAGCAGGAGGAACAACGTGTAGGCGACAAAACAGGCCAGAAGCATCGCTCCCTCGATTCGGTTCACCCGCGTTTCGGTCTTCATCAGCATCGGTGCCAGGAGAAACAAAGTTAACAAAGTTGCCGCCGCTAACCAGCTAGGTTGCGCTCACGCCAAACTGACAGCGTTCGTTCAGACCCGGCGATTCAATACCCGCCGCAACTTTGTTAACTTTGTTTCTCCTGGCACCGTTTGCAGGAGCTCTGCATAGCTCCCAGGTTGGTTCTCGTGTCAAAAAAGGAAAAGGTGTCTGGAACCGCTTTGTGCCATGATGCGGAGGGTGGCAGCCGATCGTTCGATGGGTCGCGAATTATTTTGGAGTTCTTTGTGTTCTCCGCTTCGAACTCAACACCGTGAAAAGAACGGGGAGAACACATGCAACGAGTCGCACTGTTTGGATTGATCGCACTGCTCGTGCTCACTGGATCGCAGGTCGTGGCGCAGGATTATGACGCGGTCGAGATCACATCGGTCGAGGTCGCGGAGGGCATCTGGATGCTCGAAGGTGCGGGCGGCAACCTGGGGGTGATGATCGGCGAGGATGGGACCTTTCTGATCGACGACCAGTACGCCCCGTTGTCGGAAAAGATCCTCGCCGCGATCACCGGCCTCGGCGGTGAGGCGCCGCGGTTCGTGCTCAACACCCACTACCACGGCGATCACACGGGCGGCAACGAGAACATGGGCGAGGTCGGGGCCCTCATCGTGGCGCACGACAACGTCCGGGCGAGGATGCAGATCGAGAATCCGAGTGAGGTCTTCGGTTTGACCTTCCCGCCGTCGCCCGAGGCCGCGCTTCCCGTGCTGACCTTCTCCGAAACCACGACCTTCCATATCAACGGCGACGAGGTGCACGTTTTCCACGTGCGCGACGCCCACACCGATGGTGACGCTCTGATCTGGTTCAAACGCGCCGACGTTCTGCACACCGGTGACATCGTCTTCAACGGAATCTATCCGTACATCGACGAGGGGTCCGGGACGATTGCAGGCCTGGTGGCTGCGTGCGGCGATATTCTCGCCATCATCGACGGGGACACCGCGATCATTCCGGGGCACGGACCACTCGCCGACCGGGACGACGTGATCGCCTATCGAAATTTCCTGCAGAGCGTGCACGACGTGATCATGCCGATGGTGCGCGACGGGATGACGACGGACGAGATCGTCGATGCCAACCCGCTGCAGCCGTGGGACGAGACCTGGGGCCAGGGCTTCCTCGACACCGAGGCCTTCACCCGCGTTGCGGTGACCGCCATCCGCAACGAGCTCGAATAGC
>JARFRM010000279.1 GCA_029287235.1 Thermoanaerobaculales bacterium | reverse complement strand
ATCACCACTCACGCCCAGAGCACCCTCGTCATCGATCACAGCTGCACCGACATCCAGCAGATCCCGGATCAATGGTTGGATCAGGCCCGCGACCTGGCCTTTCACTACGCCCACACCTCGCACGGAAGCCAGATGGTCTCGGGTCTTCAATATCTGGCCTCGCAGGATCCCAGGTACGCCTTGTCGTTGGACTATGCGGGCTCGACGCCGCCCGGTTCGACACCGTGCACACCGGACCACCTCTGCGTTTACGACGGCAACCCACCGGAGAGATACATCACACCGCAGGACTACTGGAGCACCCAAGACGGCATCGATCGAACCGAAGCCGTCGCCGACACCGGGTTCTTCGACTTCTCCATGTGGTCGTGGTGCGGCGAGCAATCATCGAACTCGACGACCACCGTTCAGCAGTACCTCGACACCATGGACGCCTTTGAATCCAGCTATCCGGGGATGCGCTTCATCCTCATGACCGGCCATACCGACGGTGGCGGCGCAACCCTGCTGCGGAACAACGACCACGTCCGGCTGTACGCCGACGACAACGCCAAGGTGCTCTTCGACTTCGCCGACATCGAGAAGTACGATCCCGACGGCACCTACTTCCCGGACACCAACGACAGCTGCCCCTGGTGCCAACCCTGGTGCGACGCCAACCCCGGCGTCTGTCCGGACCCTCCGATCAGCTGCGCCCACTCGCACTCCCTGCTCTGCTACCTCAAGGGTCAGGCGTTTTGGTGGATGGCCGCCCGTCTGGCGGGCTGGCCGGGTCCGGACGCCGCAATGATCTTCGAGGAGGGCTTCGAATCCGGTTCCTGGGACGGCTGGTCGTCGGTCACACCCTGAGCCTCCTGCAACCTTTCGATTAGTCACCCTGAGCGGAGCGGAGCGATTCGAACTCCCTCGCTCCCAATGACACACGCCTTGTCACCCTGAGCGGAGCGACCTCCGTGGTCGCGGAGTCGAGCTGTTCCTACTAGCTCGGAGAGCGACGTAGGCAGCGGTCTCCCGAAGATCGGAGCGACGTAGAGGACGAGAAGAACGTACCAACCCGGTGGGGACCCTTCGACTCAGTCGTCGGACTCCCTCGCTCAGGGTGACATGTTGGGGGTCGTCGAACTTCCTCGCTTCCAATGACACACACCCTGTCACCCTGAGCGAGCGTAGCGAGTCGAAGGGTCCCCCGAAGCAAGGAATAGCGATGAGGGCTGCAACGACCTTCCAACCCGGAGGGGACCCGCAACTCACTCGCGGACTCGCTCGCTCAGAATGACAAAACACTTGTCACCCTGAGCAAGCGAACGAAGTGAGCGCGTCGAAGGGTCCCCCGAAAGAACGAAGTGGTCCTTTGCGAAATGCGCGTATCTGTACCTGAGGGGATCCTTCGACTCTCTCGCAGACTCGTTCGCTCAGGATGACATGAATCCTGGCGCCCCTGCCCTTCCATGAGTAGGCGCCGCCAGGCTCCGTGGCGGTGCTCAGGGCATCGGGAACCACCTCAAGGACTCGAGCTCATCCCGCAGGGCGGACCCGGACCCCTGGCTCTGAGGCGCCGGTTCGATGGCCGCGGCCATCTCCCTCGCCTGCTCGAGATAGCTCTCGAGAACCGAAATCGGCTCGGTGAGGCGCACCGAGTCGTACTCCAACCTTCCGCTCTGATAGCGCAGGTCCTCGAACCCGAGCGCGGCCGGTTGGGGGCGCTCTCGGTGAAACCACAGCCCGGTCTCGGCAACAAAACCATAGAGCGGGAGCAGCTTCCATCCGTCATCGGCGATGAACTGAACCGCTTCGACCAGGAATCTGAAGACCTCTTCGGGGATGAAGTAGTTGAAGTTGACCCTCACCCACCCGGGCTTGATTCCCTCACACCCGCTGTTGATCGCGCTCTTGAAACGAGACGAACGGTCGAGATCGATGCCGAGCAGGCGATGTCCGTAGGGCCCGGCGCACGAACACCCACCACGGGCCTGGATCCCGAAGAGGTCGTTGAGCAGCGCCACGACGAAGTTGTGGTGGAGGTAGCGTTCGCCGCGGCGGATGAGGAACGACACGATGGACAGCCGTCTCGCCCGGCGATTTCCGAGGATCTGGATGTTCGGGTTGGCCGACCAGGACTCGATCGCCCGGGTGACGAAACCCTGCTCGAGCTCCTCGATGACCCCCTCGCCCACCGCCCGTTTGAGGTGAAACACGAGACCCGCCCGAATCGATTCGATGATCGCCGGCGTCCCTCCCTCTTCGCGGTGGGCGAAGTCCGTGACATAGCTGTGATCGACCTCGCTGACATAGCTCACGGTGCCGCCGCCCGGCACCGTCGGCACTCGATTGGTCAGAAGCCCGGTCTTGACGACCAGGACACCGGGTGTGCCGGGACCGCCGATGAACTTGTGCGGTGAGATGAAGACCGCGTCCTTGGACGCCTCGGGGTCGGGCCCGTCCTCGCCGTGCGGGTTCATCTCGATGCGGACATAGGGCGCCGCGGCGGCAAAATCCCAGAACGCCAGCGCACCGTGCGCGTGCAGCCTCCGGGTGATCTCCAGGGTGTCGCTGACGATTCCGGTGACATTCGAGGCCGCCGAGAAGCTCCCGATCTTCAGGGGTCGCTCCCGGAACTCTTCGAGCGCCGCCTCGAGGTGATCGAGGTCAATCTGACCGTCTCGATCCTCGGCGATGGTGACCACATCGGCGAGGCTCTCGCGCCACGGAATCTCGTTGGAGTGGTGCTCGTATGGACCGATGAAGACCACCGGCCGCGCGCCCTCGGGAATCCGTTCGGAGAGTCCGAACCGTGCGTCGAGCTCCGACGGAAGACGGATGTTGAGAATCTCGATGAGCTTGTTGATGGCGCCCGTGGCGCCGGCGCCGCAGAAGATCACCACATCGTCGTCGCCGCCACCCACCGATTCATGAATCAACCGACGCGCATCCTCACGGAACCGGGTCGTCTGGAGACCGGTGGTCGAGGTCTCGGTGTGGGTGTTGGCATACATGGGCATGACCTCGTGCCGGATGAAATCCTCGATGAAGTCGAGGGACCGGCCCGACGCCGTGTAGTCGGCATAGGTCACCCGGCGAGTACCGAATGGGCCGGCGACAGCCCGATCATCACCGATGATGCCTTGCCTGATGCTGTTGAGGAGCTGATCCCGCATCTCTCACCAACCGTCCACGCCCGAGGTCGAACACGCGATCACGGAAAGAACCACGCGGTGGTGTCCCCTGATTCGAAACCGTCCGAGAAGATCGCACCGAGATCGCCGCCGGCGAAGCCCGTCACTCCATACACCACGAGGGCGTAGTCCTGGTCATCCTCGGGCGTCTCCACGTGAACATCCATGTTGACTTCCACGGCCTCGACCTCAAAGGTCCAGGTTCCGGCCGCCGGATTCTGGATGAACACGTTCTCCACCGTGTTGATGGTGTCGGCCGCACCGCCTGAGGTGGACCAGATACCGTCCATCAGGCCGTTGTTTCCCCAGTAGATCGTGGCATCGGGCGCAATCACCTTCAAGGTCACATCATTGATCCGGTGCACCAACGATCCGGGGACCCCGGCCCGATCGGTGTAGACCAGGGTCACCTTGAGGGCGTCCTGCGCCGCCGGCACCGTCGCGGTGTAGGTGTCCTTCTCCAACTCCTGGAGCACCGAGGTCTCGTCGATCACGGAGGTCAAGGGCGCCCGATCGTAGGCGTTCTGTGCGTTGGGGTAGCCCCAGCCCTGGCGGAACCGGGTGATGTCGAAATTGGTCGTGTTCCAGTCGTACTGGATGGCGGTGTTGATGAGCAGCGCCTTCATCGTCGAGGAGTGTGGGCGCTCGTCGAAGACCGTTCCGGCGCCGGGCGCCGTTCCCCACAGGTTGTCCGCCCACATCTGGAAGAAAAGACCCGAGGTCCCGGCCACCATGGGGGTCGCGCCGGAGGTGCCGCCGAACGAGAAGTCGTAGCCGCCATTGTGTGAGGTGGTCATGATGCGGTCGTAGAAAAAGGTGAGGTCGGGTTTGACCCGACCGTCGTCGGCTGGTCCGGTGGAGGCCCCTGAGCTCCACGAGTCATCATCCGGGTTGATGTTGTTGTTGTGATAGGCCCCACCGACGGAGATGATGTTCTTCGCCCACGCCTGCGGCCGCGAGTCCTGGTCGCCGGCGTTGGACTGCGACTGGAAGATGGCAATGTCGTGCTGCCAGATGATGTCGTCCATCTGGGCCGAGATGGTGGTGTAGAAAAAGGTCCGATCACTGCCCCAGGAGTTGGACTGGTAGACGCATTGGTAGTCCAACGCCGGGTCCACCAGCTCGGCCGTGTGCGCGTATCGGTTGATCAGGTAGTCGTAGTCGGCGAAGTACCCTTGGGCTCCGGGAACCATCCCCGTCGCCCTGGCGTCTCCGGTTCCATCGCCGAAGTTGATGCCGTAGGTCGGGGTTCCGTGGGAAGCGTCTCCACCCTTGCTCCCGTGGATGAGGATCCCGCCGAGATCCGAATGCGTCTCGAGGACGTTGCCGTCCATCACCTCGGCGCGAACGCCGGTTCCATCGTAGACACCCGGGGTCGCGAGCACGTAGTCGGCCCCGGCCATGATGCGGCCGTTGTCCATGTCGTCCTGGGGGGCCGACCACTCTCCGATCCACTGAAGATGGTTCGACGACAAGAGATCGAGCGCCTGGCCATCGGTGAGGGTCGCCTCGACGATGTAGCCCTCGGGGTTGGACAAGACCACCCGGCCCCCGACCGCCCGGATCTCGAGGGCCAGTTTGGCCTTGTCGTCCGGTCCCGGCAGGTATGTTTGGAGAAGGAATCGCCGGGTCCTCTCATCACCGTCACGCAGATCCGCCAGCAGCGCCGGAGCGGCACGGTACGACGGTTCATACGCCCCCAACCAGCGCACAAAGGGCTTTGCCTCGACCTGCGACACCAGCTCCGGATCCATCCGAACGAGGTGGCTGTTGTGCGGAACATAGCTCAGAACCTCGGCGCCCAGGCCACGGAGTTGACGCCGCCACTCGACCAGGCTCCGGGTTTCGAACTGGACGAGGAAGACGCGGTTTTTCTCACCCGCCCGGAGGTCTTCAGGAACCATCGGAGCCGATACTCCGGGAACGATGATTCCGGCGGACAGCGGAATCTGGTCAACCACGGCCCGGGGCTCCGACCAGGTATCGCCCTCATCCTTGGAGATGGACACCCAGCGCCGGCCGGACTCTTGCCAGCTCGAGAAGATCAACCCGCTCTCACCGGACCGGACCACTCGAAGCTCCTTGCGGCCATCGGCTTCACCTGAACTTCCGGCCATGACCACACCGGCTGTCGCAAGGACGCCCACCACACACGTCATGATGATGAGCTTCCGAGATCGGCGATTGGCTTCCTGATTGCGACTGGACATTATGATCTTCTCCTCTTTGGTGGTCTCTCACGGCGGGCCCGAGCCCGCAGCGTCTCGAGAC
>JARFRM010000182.1 GCA_029287235.1 Thermoanaerobaculales bacterium | reverse complement strand
CGATGGTATCGTCGTCGGCAGCGTCAGATGTGTATAAGAGACAGGAGGGGCGCTTCGGTGGCGTGGTGCTCCGATCCCGGCAGTCATATCCGACGGCGAAGCTGTCTCGGTCGACCACGCCACTGAGGCAGGGCCTGAAAGACCCTGCCTACGAAACCCGGATTGCGTGCCATGGAACCGTAGGCGGGGTCTTCGGGCCCCGCCTCGGAGGCGCTCAGGAATCATCAGTCGGCGAGAATCTCGGACGCTCGATCTCCGCGCACGGCGAAAAAGCGAGGACTCAGATCGCCAGAATCCGAGGTGAATGTCGACGGCAAAGTAAACCGAAAGCCGCACCGAGCCAGATCGTCGTTTTTCTCTCGTCTGGCGATGGCCGGACGGGGCACCCATAGCGTCGTCGAAAACAGGAACTCGTTGCCTCGGAAGATCAAGAGCCTGTCTGCCGGTTTTCCGGCACTCAGATCGGCCGCCCATCCCTTGGCCTGGAGGCCTTTGAGATCAATCTCACCCTGCAGAGCGTTCGGTTCGACATCGAGACGATGGCCGCTCGAGTCGAAAATGACTTCGACCTGGCCGCCGGATGTCGTCGTCACCAGTTGATAGCCCGCGACCGCCGCCAAGTGCGTCGGTTGGAGCCGCGCGGTCTCCAAATCACCTCGAACGATGAAGATCTCGACCTGGTTGTGCCCGGTGTGCCAGGCATCTTCAGGGGTGAGGGCGGAGAACTTGGCAATTCCATCGCGGTGACCATAGGTCTGGGTGGTGGCCCGGATGGTGCCGTTGACCGCAACCGCGAGGAATAGACTGTCCTTCATCGACTCCGGCACCGGGATGGTTCCGACGACGTGGGCCGGCAGGTAGCCGCTTTTCGGATCGACCCGGTCAAAGCTCTCGGCCTGCTGGACTGTAACCTCGATCGACGGCAGGTCGTTGGCCGCCAGCGACGAGACATCACGTCCGACGAGGCCCGCGAAGGGACCGATTCGGAAGAGATCCTCTGGCGCGGAGCCATCCCCGAAGATCGCCGTCATCCGTTCGACGGTCTCCATCACGTTGGGGCCGTCTCCCGGAAAAACGTGGCCCTCGAGCGGTTTGTTTGGAACCGAGCGAAATATGATCTTCTCGGGCCGTTCAGGTGGAGAAAGCACCGATCTTCCGTCGACCGCCCAGCCCAGGGGCGCACCGATGACATCGGCGATGGTCGGGAGAATATCGACGGTCTCGACATTTCGATCGCGGATCTCGGGAGTTTTCTGACCCGGGGTCTTGACGAAGAGCGGCACGGCAAGGATGTCGCGGGCGTTCTCGGTTGTGATTTCGCGCCTTCCTTCGCCCGACCTGAAGCTGACGCCGTGGTCCGAGGTCACAATCACCAGCGATCGCTCCCAGAGATGCTCCCGCTCGAGCCGACGGATGAGCCTCTCGAGCAGCCCATCGGCATAGACGAGTTGGGCCAGATGCCGCTGCCAGCCCTGAATGCTCTCCCACTCGTCGCCGCACCAGTGCTCGCCGCACACACCGTGCGGATAGATCGAGGCTCCGATCGGACCGTACTCCGCGCCGCTGGGCAGGTATTTCCACGGTAGGTGCGGGATGTTGAGATGGACAAAATACAGCCTCGGGACCTCGGATTTGGAGATTTGTCCGAGAAAGTAGTCGAAGACCCAGGCGCTGTCGGCGGCGTGGTCCCTCGGGTTATCGCTGTCGGTGTCGGTTTCGCCATCGAAATCGCGCCAGGTGGCGCCGATTGCGGGAAGACCTTCGGCGAGATCGGTTGGAAGGATGATGTGCAGATACACATAGAAGGCGTCGTCGACAAGGGACGACATCCGCGTCGGCAGCGGCGCAGGGGCGCTTCTGGCCGCGTTGAGCTCGGGTGGGCACAGGCGAGTCAGGATTTCGACGACCCGCTGCTCGTAGCCAGATCCGAGATAGGTGAAAAGATTCTCCGGGTAGTGCCTCAGCATCGGGGGGCCGGGGGTGTCCGGGTACCGCCCGGTGAGAATCGCCGGGAGGGCATACGATGTGGATTGCGCGACGGACGATGCGTTTCGGAACCACCACGAGTCCCGGGCAAGCCTGGCGAACCCAGGGAAACGAACGTCGTTGACCAGCCCTTTTGTGTTCATCAGCGAGCTCACGGGCAGCTCATCGAAGACCACCAGAACGACCGGTACGTCGCTGTCTGCTCCATCTGGGCCGCTGACAACCGGAGGAGCGGCGATGACGGTGCGCACCGGTGTGAAGAACAGAAACCAGATCGGGAAGATCGCCGCGGCCGGAGAGAGGAGGGTCAGCCAGCTCCGAACCGTCGGGACGCGGTCGTAGAGCATGGCGAATGCGACTCCCCCGAGTCCGGCAGCCGCGAGCACCACCGACCCGGGCAGGGCCGGAAACAGGTTCTTGAGGATCGGCGCCAGGATCACCGCAAAGAGGAGTGCGATCTCCACGAGGTGGACGATTCGGCCGATCCCCTTTGAGAGAGCTGCGGTAGTGGCTTGGACCAGCGTCAGGACCGAGGGCACGGCGAAGACCACCGCGAAGGTGAACAAGGCGAGATCCCAGCCCGAAGAGTCGTGGGCGACGAAGAACGTGGCATCCTGCGCCAATACCGAGAACAACGGCTGCGCGAGGGCCAAGCTGGAAAGCGCAACGAGGTGAAGGAACCGGAGAAAGCTGGACGGCTGGAGTACCGTGGTCTCCGGATCATCGACGCTCTTGTCAGATCGGTGTCGGATTCCGGCTGGAGGTTGGCGGCGCGTGGACACCGGAGACCTATGGCGAGCCCATCTCGATGGGTTCGAGGAAGAACAACACCCGTGAGCCCTGGTGGGTCGTTGTTCGGTCGAGAGTCCTGAACCGCTTTTCGATCAGCCGCTCGAACTCGATGAGATGGTAGTCGTGATAGATGTCGTCCCGGTTGAGAAGGAGCCGCTCGACCATGGGGTCGGAGCGTCTCACGAACTCCACCACGATGTGTGCGCCGAAAGAGGCGAGCCACCGGACCAGATCGGCGAGGGGGATGTTGGTGGTGATGGCCAGGTGGTGGAGCAGGGCGAGGCTCAGAATCAACTCGGGTCGGTCTCTCCGGGGGAGGGCCTTTCGTTCCTTCCCGTTCCAACCGAGATCCGGCGATGGATCGGCCAGGTTGAGCACGAGGGGCAGGATCCGCTCGTTGCCTTCCGAACGGAGCGCGGAATAGAGCCGCTCGACAGCCTGGTCGTCGCCATCCATGGCGATCACATAGTCGGCATGCTCGGCGGCGATCCGGCTGTAGGTTCCGGTGTTGCAGCCAAAGTCCCAGACCAGACGCCAACGGCGGGTGGCCGCGGCGCCGTCGACAAAGTCCCTCTTGACGGCCTCGTCCGTTTCCGAATACGAATGAGTCTCGGCGTAGGAAGACCACTCGGATTTCTTCGAACCGGGATCGAGCCGCTTAATGGCTTTTCGCAGTCCTCGGAGATTCCGCTTGATGATCTCGGCGCCCAGATCGGTGGTTCGAAGCTCGGTCTTGAGGCTGCTGGTGCTCTTTGCCGTCATGGTAAGGAGCTTGCTCTGGAGATACACGTGGCTGAAGACACCTTTGTGGAATCTGTCACGCCAGCAGAGGAGGCGGTTGAATTCCTCCGGCGTGATGCCGTCGAGGGCGCCGCGCAACCACGGCCGGAATGAAACCCCGCGGAAGGCCGTGAGCATCAGCGGGTAGAGAAAGTGCTGGCAGAACTGCCGATATCCCACCCAGGCCATCCCCGGCTGCCACCTCTGGAATGACGGGATGTCGATGTGGACCGGTCGACTCCCGATCCACTGAATGTTGTAGGCCGAGGAGTCCTTGAGGATGAGTCCCTCGTCGAGAGCCTCGGAGACCAGATCGAGGTTGAGCAGTGCGGCGTCGCGGAGTTGGCCGAAGCACCACTCGTACGGGTAGGAGATGAAGGGCAGCCGTTCGTGCTCGATGGCGGCGACCCACACCGGAGAAAGCTGATGGAGGTCCGCGGACGGGATCTCCGCCGGTTTGGTTGCAACGAGCCGTCCGTCGGCCGATGTTCTGCGGAAGAAGTCGGTTTCGGAGAGAGCCTTCCAGTCCTCCAGGGCCGAGGCGCTCAGGGCGCGGAAGACCCGGTCGTCACGATAGAAGACCCGGCCCTCGCGGTCACGAAACGACCCCCCGTCGATCTTCAGGTCAGTTGTCGTCATTCTCGGTGTCGTCGGATCGGAAGATCCCGGTGATCCGATGCCACATGAGCTTGCCAACCAGGGCCAGCCCGGCCACGCCACCGACCACCAGCTGAATCAGAAGACTGCCGGTGTTGGCGTCCAGGTATGCCTCGGCGGGACGCGCGAGAACAAATCCTAAGGCGATTGCCACGAGAATTGGGATTCTGAAACCCATCGATGTCCCCTTTGATCGTCAAGCGACGTGAAGATGCGGACCAATGCGCGGCGTTAGGTTAACACGAGCTTCAACTCGATGTTCCGAGGATCTCATCGCATTCGAATCGAGCTGATGGACGGCTGCCGGGAGTGCCGAGGAAGATCGAATCGAGGTGATCCTCTCGGTGGGAAGATCTGAACCCCGGACGACCGATACCTCAGCCTGAAAGCTCGGCCCGGCAGGCTTCCAAGACTTGATCGTGGAGCACCCCGTTGGTCGCGATGATGCCTCTTCCGGTGGCCAGTCGTCGTCCCTCGGAGAAGTCGAGAGCGTTGCCGTCGAGATCGGAGACACGCCCTCCCGCTTCCTCGATGACGATGGCGCCGGCGGCGTGATCCCAGACCTTTTCACGGTAGCTCTCGTCGCGGGGAAGACGGAGGTAGATTGAAGCCTCGCCGCGGGCGAGCACTGCGTACTTGCACTGTGAGTCGATGCGGTAGGGCTCGGACGCGATACCGAGCCGATGGGCGATGCCGGCCTGGACCGAGTGCGCCGCGTGGGCCGCCTCCACCGACTCACAGACGATGGCACGGCTGGAATCGTCGATGGCGTCCACTGCGGTCTGGTTCGTGTTTCCGCCCGACGCCGGGGTCGCCCAGGCACCCGAGCCGCGAGAGGCATGGAAGATCCAGCCATCGCCGTTTCCCCGTTCTCCCGGCGCCGGGAGATTCGGACAACCGAGAGCGCCGACGACGACCTCCCCTCCATCGACCAGAGCGAGAGCGATGGCGTACTGCTGGCCGCGGAGAAACCCTTTTGTCCCATCAACCGGATCAAGCACCCAATGGCGGCCTTCGGGCCCGCCCGGATGGTTTCCGCGATCGAGGGCCGCCGTGATGGCCTCCCGGTCGAGATCGGGCCGGACCGAAGAAACGAGAGCTTCGACCTTCTCGGCCAAGGCGGGAGAAGCGTCGAGCGAACCCGACTCCTCCTCGGCGAGAAAGGCGTCGCTCGGATACCTCTCGGCGAGCCGGTGGCCGATGACGGCCTGGACGGTCAGATCGGCGAGAGTCACGGGCGAGCGATCGCCCTTGGTCAGCGAGTCGGCGTTGGCGACCACCTCGTCCTGGACTCTGCGTGTCAGGGTGCAGGCCTCGGCGACGAGGGTGCGCGCGAATTCGGTTTCGGTTTGGTACATCGGACCTCCACGATGGGGGCAGATTGTAGCGTATGCAGTGGGCGCCACCGGCTTGAACCGCAAGGGCGCAAGGGATGCAAGGACATCGCAACCATCGCAGACACGGAGTTTACAAATGGGCCATGATCGACTCATCGCAAGATTGTAGGGAGAAACCGCAGATAGCGCAGACAGGCGCAGATTCAATCACACCATTTCAGTGTTCCATGACAGAGCCATCGGTCTCGGATATGGAACCCTCCCGAACGCTGCTCCTGCCACTCCCAAAACCTCCGCCGCGCTAAGCTCGTAGCCGATGCCGGAACACCAGTCCACCCCGCAGCACACCACCTTCGACTGGCGAATCTATGCCGAGGCGACCTGTGCCGGTTTGACGGCGCTGCTGCCGATCCCGTTTGCCGATCTCGCCTTCGAGGGCACCTTCCGTCGTCGGATGCCCGCGACAATCGCCAAGATCCGGAAACGAGAGTTGGCCGATCCTGCCCGCCGTCGTCTTGGCCGGGGGCCGGGACGGTTGTTCTCGCTGGAGGGATGCCTCGCCGTTCCCCTCGCTGTTGTTCGCTACATCGTCAAGAAGATCTGGCGAAAGGTCATCTATGTCTTCGCCATTGCCGACGCAACATCTTTGGTCAGCGCCTATTGGCACCGGGCCTACCTTCTCGATCACATCATCAAGGCGGGCCACGCGGGGCCCGACGTGGACTGGCCACGGTCGGTGGCGGTCTTCGAAAAGGTGCTCGAGGAGACCGATACGAGCCCCCTCATGGGCCTCGCCCGGCAGACGGTGTCGAGTGTTCACCGGGTTCTTCGCCTCCTGGTCCTGGCCCGGAGGCACGGGGCGGCGGAGGAGACCGAGTCGCTGTCGAGCATTCTCCGGTCGCACTGGGACGCCGCCGAAGCGGCCCTGATCAAGGTCGCCATCCGCTATAACGAGGAGTACGCCCGATCGCTCGATATCTTCCCACCGGAGGAGCAGGCCTTCGGACAGGGTCGCCTTCCGAGCGAGGATGACGGATAATGCCGAGCGGAGGAGAAACCATGCGTTCACTCATCTGTGTAGTTATCATGCTTGCGCTCATCAGTCTGACCGGGTGCGCCAATAATGAACCCGCTCCGGTCGAGCAATCCGAGACCGAACCCTCGACCATCGCGACCGAGGACTTCGAGTCGGGCGAGACTGAAGCCATGGTCGAGGGTGTTGAGGAGGCGGTCGAGGAAGAAGTCGAGGAAGAACCGGACAGCGGCGACCAGGGATAATCGTCACCGTCGACCGGCGAGAACACCCTCAGCAAATCGAGTGGGTCAAACCACTCGAGACAGCCGAGGGCTTCGAGCTGCTCGTGTGTGGCCGTGTCGATTTCGGCGTCCGGAGACCGGTGGGATCACCTTGTCGGCTGTCAGGGCACCGAGATGCCGAGTGGTGTCAGACGATGAACCCGGGGCGAGAGCAGGCCGTATACTCGGTGCGTTCTCCGATGGGAGGGTCGGTTGTGTTGCAACGATGGGTCTGGGTGGTGTTTTCGGTATTCCTGCTTGCCGGTTGCGGACCAACCGGACAGACTGAGAACGAGATGACCGAGCCGGGGTTTCCCAATGAGGTTTCCGGATGGCGGTCGGTGGGTGAGACTCAGCATTTCGATACCGAGTCGATCTACTCGTACATCGACGGTCACGCCGAGGTCTACCTGGCCTATGGGATGAAACGCTGTCTGTCGCGGCGTTACGCGGCCGTAGGCGGTGAAGACGAGATCGTCGTCGATCTCTTCGAGATGGCTTCTCCCGCCGATGCGTTCGGCGTTTACAGCCACGACCGTGCCGGGGAAGAGGTGGAGGTGGGTCGGGGCGGTGTTTATCGCCACGGTTGGCTGTCGTTCTGGACGGGCTCGTGGTACGGCTCGGTCTATGCCTCGGGAAGCGGGGAGTCGACGCGAGAGGCAGTGCTCGAGGTTGGCCGAGCGGTTGCCGCGGGACTGCCGAACGACGGAGAAGCTCCTGATCTGGTCTTCAGTCTCCCGCCGGACGGTCTCGATCCGACATCGGTGTGTTTTCTGCGCAGTCCCCAGATACTCGGTGCGCACATCTTCGTCGGCAGCGGCAACGTGCTCCGCATCAACCCCGAGGTCGAGGCGGTGGTCGGCAGGTATGCGTGGGACGGATCGACCGCCCACCTCGTGGTTGTCCGGTATCCGAGCGTGGCGGCCGCGGAAGCTGTCGAACGGGCGGCGGTGGATGACGCGGCCTCCGGGGTCGGAAGCCCGGAGATGGTGTTCGGGAGGAACGGGTCGATGGTCGCAGTTGTAGTGGGATCTGAAACGGGCGGCAGGGGTGAGGAGCTTCTCGCCGCCGCTCTGGGAGGCGACGAATGAGTCAGAAAACCGGATCTGTTAACCGTCGAGATTTCTTCAGAATCGGAACCGGTGCGGCGGCCGCGAGTCTCATCGGCGCAGGCGGGGCGGAGGCGGATGACAAGCCCTCCGCGCCCACGAGCCGGGTGGTTCTCATCCGCGAGAAGGCCGTTGTGAGCGAAGAAGGGGCCCTCGATGGGGAGATGCTCCACGCGATGTTGAACCGCGCGATGTCCGATCTGTTCGAGGTCGAATCGCCCGAAGAAGCCTGGAAGAAGGTGGTCAGCCCCTCCGACGTGGTGGGCATCAAGACCAACGTCTGGCGCAATCTCCGAACCCCTGTGGAACTCGAGGAGGCCATCCGTTCCGAGGTGATGAAGGTCGGGGTCAAACCGGATGATGTGGCGGTGGACGACCGCGGGGTGCTGGAAAACCCGGTCTTTCAGCGGGCCACGGCGCTCATCAACACCCGGCCGCTGCGAACCCACAACTGGTCGGGGCTCGGAACCTGCATCAAGAACCTCATCATGTTTGTTCCGCGGCCGCCGGAGTACCACGGCGACTCCTGCGCACCCCTGGGCGCCATGTGGAAGCTCCCCGAGCTCGAGTGCAAGGTCAAGCTCAACATCCTGGTCATGCTGACGCCGCAGTTCCACGGGGTCGGACCGCACAGCTTCTCCAAGGAGTACATCTGGCCCTATCGGGGACTGATTGTCGGGGTCGACCCGGTGGCGGTGGACGCCACGGGCGCCCGAATCCTCCAGGCCAAACGAGATCTCTACTTCGGTGAGCCGAGGCCCATCAGCCCGCCGGCCCACCACATTGAGATCGCAGGGAGCCGGTACGGCCTCGGTGTTTCCGACCCGGAAGCCATCGATCTCGTCAGGCTCGGGTGGGATGAGGACGCGCTGATCTGAGCTGGTCTCCTACTCGATGTAGCCGAGGCTGCGCAGTCGTTCCTTCTGCTCGTCGGGCATCTCGATTTCATCGATGTTGATGGCGAGGTACGGGTGCTGTGCGCACTCGGCGATCGCCTGCAGCACGTGTCGCCGGGCAAGCTCGACGATCTCGGGCTCCCGATCGACGAGATTGTCGGTCTCGCCCGGATCGGCGCCGAGGTTGTAGAGTTCTTCGCGGCCGAGCGCTTCGGACGCGATATAGCTCCACTCGCGATTCAGCGCCTTCCACGTGCGGCCATCGGTGGCGAAGACAACCCGGTCGTCGTCGTACCGGTCCGCCAGGCTCTCTCCCTGGTGGACCTCCGGGATATCCAGGCCCATGAGGTCCAGGAGAGTGGGCCCGAAGTCGATGCTGGTCATGGGGGTGGAAGCGGCAACGGTTTGGGGGTAGAGCCTCGGGTTGGAAACGATGAACGGGATGTGGATGAGCTCGTTGTAGAAGGCGTCGCCTCCGTGGACGAGATTGCCGTGTTCGAGGAACTGTTCGCCATGGTCGGAGGTGACGACCAGGAGAGTCTCTTCGGTCAATCCGCGGTCCTCCAGCGTGCGGGCGAGCTCGCCGATGACCATGTCGGTTTCTCGGAGTCGGCGATCGTAGACCGACTGCAGGTGTTCGAGGTCGCGTTCGGTGAGACCTCCGGGTTGGTTGAGCACCTTGGCGAGGGTCTCGTAAGCCTCGGGGATTTTCATGTCGGCAAGCGACATGAGACCCGGTGAGAGTCCGAGGGCTTCGGGATCGACCCCGTCGAAGAGATACTGGGGAAACCAGTAGTCGTGCATGTCGATGAAATGGAGATAGAGAAAGAACGGCTGGTCTCCGTGATCCGTGATGAAATCTTTCGCGAGCCCGAGCAGTGCGGTGTCGCTGCGTTCCGATTCGGCCTTGACGTCCACCCCCTGCATGTAGTTGGCCGTGGGCGATACCCACCCGGGGAAGGTCAGGAGTCCGGTGGTGTAGCCGGCTGCTTTGTAGACCTCAGGGAGCATGACGTAGGCATCCGAGAGACGGCGTAGCATCTCCTCGCGTTTCGGGTTGTGGGTGATTCGGTGGACCGGGGGTTGGGTCGAGGTGAAGAGGGATGCGGTGCTCGGGAAGGTGAAGGTCGCGTTACTGTAGGCAGCCGAGAAGAGCAGACCGGTTTCGGCCAGCGCATCGATCTCAGGAGTGAGCCCCGTGGCCGAACCGTAGCAGCCGAGCTTGTCGGCCCGCAGCGCGTCCACGAGCACGATGATCACGTTCTTGGGTGGATCCGGAGGGGTTGACACCTCGGTCCGGTCACCGCCGCATGCAGCGAGTGCCGCCAGAAGGCCACCCAGTAAAACCAACCGACTCGTCATTTGATTCATGGTCGCGTCAGACCGCATCGAACGCCTGGTCGAAATCGGCGATGAGATCGTCGACGTCCTCGCAGCCGATGGAGACCCGCACCAGCCCGTCGGTGATTCCGGCGGCGACGCGGTCTTCGCGCGGCATGGTGGCATGAGTCATGGACGACGGGTGCTGAATGAGAGTCTCTACTCCGCCCAGGGAGACCGCCAGGGTCATGAGCTTGACCTTGTTGAGGAGTTTGGCACCCGCCTCGACGCCGCCCTCGACCTCGAAGGAGATGAGCGATCCGGGACCATCCATCTGTCGTTCGGCCAACTCGTGCTGAGGGTGGCTCTTGAGGCCCGGATAGCGGACCCACTCGACCTTGTGGTGGGTCTCGAGGTACTCGGCGATGATGCCCGCGTTGTCCTGGGCGGCGCGAACCCGCAGCGCCAGGGTCTTGAAACCGCGCAGGGCGAGCCACGCCTGGTGCGGGTCCATGCAGGCGCCGAG
>JARFRM010000113.1 GCA_029287235.1 Thermoanaerobaculales bacterium | reverse complement strand
GTACACACTTCCACACTGATCGGCACCACGTACACACTTCCACACTGATCGGTACCACGGATCGGTACCACGTACACACTTCCACACTTATTGAGCGATTGCACGGCGGGACCGAGAATCCGGGGAAGCCAAGCAGGGATTCACCCAGCCGGACTACTCTCTGATGACCGGGTCGCTTCGGCGGCCCCAGTAAGATGCTCGAGCCGAATGATGGGAAACTATCACGTACGGCTCTGAGGTGGGAAGGGGGCCGCGAGGCCCCTGACCTGCGCGGCGTCACAATATTCGACGAGGAGTGGACTGATGCGTTTCCGATCCCTCACGTTCCTGGCCGCGTTGGCGATGTCCCTCACTTCCTCGTGCTCGATGATCGACAACTACAGCGGGGAAAACGTGAACAAGCCGGTTCGCGAAAACGGTGTCCCAGCGTCAGCGAAGGTTCTGGAGGTCTGGGATACCGGCGTCAGGCTCAACGACAACCCGGTAGTCGGTTTTCGTTTGCTAGTGACGTTGCAGGATGGAACATCCTACGAGGCAGAGACCAAAAACGTCGTGTCTGTGGTTCACATCCCGCAGGTGCAGCCTGGTGCTGTTCTTCCGGTCAAGGTCGACCTAAAGAACCCCCAACTTGTCTCTCTCGATATCTACGAGGAGAAAAAGTGATCCACAGTGGCACGCGACCCAAAAGATTCGTTCCAGCGGATCACGACCCGCTCGAGCGCGGGTCGCGTCCGGGTGGAGTGAACCAAAGGGGTAACCGATGATCGACCCGGAAATACAGAAATACGTACCAGGCAACTTTTCGGCTCCGCCGTGCCAGGCTGGAGCTCGGCGTTGCCAGGGCCATCGCCTGGAGTCTCCTCCGGCCGGAACCCTGACCTGCGATGATTGTGGGGCGGGCTTCCAGCCTGCCCTTCACAGACCGTCCGGTTGCCGTTGGTGGACCTCGCAGCTCCGTCACCCCATGAGCAGGCTGGAAGCCTGCTCCACAAAGCACTGAGCGCCCCTTGTAGCGCCAAACTCCAGCTCGGCGATGGCTGCGTTGAGGGTGCGTCGCACGCCGAGTCGCAGATTGCGCCCTAGAAGTTCACCACTCCAAAGCATCATCCGCCCTCTTTTTGCCGGCGGGCATCCAGGGAGTGGATGACGTAGATCGTGCTGTTGCCATCCAGTTCGGGCTCTTGAACGTCCTCTGATCGAAGTGATCGGACCGTGACCGCCCCACCAACAAAAAAAGAAGCCAGGCACGTTGTTCCGCTATTGTTGACCGTTGTCGATCGCTACAACGGAATACCGTGGCTCCTTTTCCGCGCATCGTGTCCTCCCCGGCCGGCGCGGATCGCCGGCCTCATCAGGAGAAGCGACACGTCGGTGTGGGTCGGGTCACATCCATCCGCTTCGAAAAGCTGACAGCCCGGCGATCGGCACCGATCCGGCGTCGTTCGGCAATCGAACTCCAACCATTGACAAAGGCCTGAACGCGACCCATCTTTTGTAGTTTCGCGCCGAGAAACACCGGTTCGACCCAACAATCCAATATGCAGCCAACCCAACGCGGGAGTCGCCGCAGTCGATAATTTCGATTGCGGCCGGTTCCGGCGTTTTTTGTCAAAAGGATTCGAACGGAGGACACATGCCAGAGACAGTTCTTGTCGGTCGTGGACAACACATCACATCGATCTCGCGAAGCCAGTGGGAACAGGAGCTCGAGGACGCCCCGGAGTTCATCAAACGACGTTTGAATTTCATGTCGCCCGAACACCATGCCGTCCGCAACTTCGTCGTGCAAGAGCTTCCCCGGTGTGGCAAACCGGTCTCGATCGACCGGATCTCGCAGGCTCTTCGATTGCCTCGAAAGCGAACCAACGAGGCTGTCGAGGATCTCGAGAGGAACCTGTTCTTCCTCGCGCGCAGAGATGGCCCGGAGATCTCGTGGGCCTTTCCGGTCACCGTCGATGAAACCCCGCACCACCTCGTCTTCAGCACCGGCGAACGCCTGGATGCGGCTTGAGCTGAAGACGCGATTGCGACGCCCTTCGTGCAAGGGCAACTGCGGAGAAGCGCCCTCGAAGTCGAGATCCGAACCACCTGCGCCCATTGCGGTGAAACGATGGAGTTCGTTGTCGACAGCGAACTCAATCATCGGATCGTCAAGGGTGGAAAGAACCCTCTGGTGTTCGAACCCGAAATCGACTGGGGTCGGTTCAAGGCCCCGACGATCATCGACGGTTATTGACGAGTGTGCGTTTTCTTCTGGTCAGAAGAACATGCGCGGGAGTATCGATCCAACCATCCTCAGATCGACGGCAGGTACCTGTCGCTCGACCAGAGCTGCACCTCCACACGGATCGTACAGGGAGCCCTCTTTGGCTTCTAGCGGATAAGGGATAAAGAGGTGCCGGCGACACCGAAGCATTGATGTGGTTGTGACCATCCGCGCCCGTCGATCCATCAGCTGAAACCTGCCGATCGACGCAGCGTATTGTCCCACCATCTAAAAAGGAGCCTAAAAAGGAGCCATAAAGAGGAGCCAAAAAAGCAAAAAGGAGCCAGGCACGGTATTCCGTTGTAGCGATCGACAACGGCCAACAATAGCGGAACAACGTGCATGGCTCCTTTTTTTGGCTCCTTTTTTCAGGGCGACAGTGTCCATTCGTGGATAGAACCCGTAGGCGGGTCTCTTCAGGGCCCGCCTCAATGCCGATGATACACCGATCATCTGTGACGAAGTTCCATAGTAGTGAGGCCGTAACTGCGGAACTGCGGACCCGGCACCAATTCGTTCAATCCGACTCGTGCACCGATCCTTCATCAGGCGGCGAGGGATATCGCCCCCTGTGATACACATCCCGTCGATGGCCGATCCTCAGGATCCAGATCTCGTCATCTCGCAACGCGAAGATCGCCCGCCAGTCTCCAACTCTCAGTGACCACAGACGCTGCGTCGTGTGCGCGAGCGGCTTGGCAGCAGCCTCCGGACGATCGACGAGCTTCGCCTCGATCGCCGCCCGGATCCGTCGCCGCACGGGTGGATCGAGCCTCTGAATGTCGCGCGACACCACCAACGGGTGATACAGCAGCCGGTACCGGGCCACCCGTCAGCTCCACGCGTCGTCGTGCTCGATCGCGTCCGCCTGAGAGAAGCTCTCGAGACGCTCCTCTCCTGCTGCGACCCAATAGCGCTCCTCCTCCTCGTCGCGCACCCGCGCCAGAATGTCGCGGACAATGAGTGATACCGAGATCCCCTGATCGACCGCCTTCGATCGCAGCCACTTCATCAGCGCCTTGTCCACCACCGCGCTCACTCGCGGGTTCTTTGCCGGCATCAGAGCCTCCGTCTGAAGTGTAGCACTAGTGCGGCACCTGGGTTCGCCGCGCACCAACCCGAGAAGGTTGCCATCATCGTCCGGTCTACTCCGGGATCGGTTGTCGTGGCCAGAGGTCCCGAACCTCGTCGTCGAATCCGGTCATTTCCCATCGGATCAACGAGATCGGCAGCCTGCCCGCCGCCATGAACGCATCGTGGAACTCCTTCAGGTCGAAATCGTCCCGCAGCTGCCATTTGCGGTCGGCCAACAGTCGCTGCATCTGCAGCATGCCGATCGTATAGCCGAGGCCGTAGCCGGGCAGGCGCCGCAGGTAGATTTCCGCATCGACCCGCGCCACCTGTTCATCGAGCCAGGGGACCCGGGGCAGCCACCAGTCAACCACTTTCTGAACCGTCATTTCGTTCTGCTGCAGCCAGACGTCGGCCGGCACGCGTGCCGCGCGAAAGATGCCGAAAAGGTAGATGAGCTCGCGCACCCGCGGCTGGTCGTCGAGCAGGCCAGCGTTGAGCATCGCCTCCTCGAGGTAGACCGCCCAGCCCTCGGCGCGACCGTCGCTCGTTATCAGGCCGCGGATCGGATGATTGTTGTGTTCCTCGACCACGCCGTCGAAGCGGTGCCCGGGGATCACCGCGTGCAGGTGGTCCGGCGTCGGGTCGCGGTACTGGACCTGCTCCCAGAAGTTCGGGCCTTCCGGACGCACGATCCAAGGCACGTTGGTGTCGAGATCACCGATGTAGTCCGGAATCGTGATGATGTCCTCGGCAACCAGAAAGTCGCGGATCTTCCGGTCGGTCGCGGCGATCCGCGCTTCGTACTCCTCGGCCGACGCCGACAGCCCGAGGGCCGGCAGGTCGCGATTGCGGTGTTGCTCGAGCGCCTGCACGCTCCAGAGGCGATCGAGCTCCCGCAGCCCCAGAGTGACGATCTGGTCCGAGTCGTACGGCATCAGCTTGACATGTTTGAGATACCAGTCGAAGCGATCCTTGCCGACCCCGGCGGGGGCAGTCATCGACGGGCGATGCTCGACGAGCCAGTCGCGGAAAGCGACGACGGACCGTTTTGTGTCCTCGATGGCATCGACGAGCTCCGGCTGTTGCGAGCGCGCACGTTCGAGCAGATCGTCGTACCAGCCGATGACACCGCTCGGCGGCGTGGAACGGTAGGGGAAACCGTGACCGACACCATCGGCATGGCTGAGATTGCGAATGGCGAGGTCGGCGTAGTCGGCTGCAACCCCGGACAGGTTGGCCCTCGCCTGTTCCGACAGCTCAGAGACCGTTGCCAACGCTTTCAGGAACTGCGCCGTTTCCCGGCCGCTCACGGGCAGATCGGTAAAGGTGACGCTCAGCATCTGGTCCGAATAAAAGCCCGGATCGCGAGACCAGGGCCGTGACACCCGGAGCCGAAATTCAGCCTGGTCGAACCGCGACCGCACGGCGAGGTAGTCGACCTGCTGCGCGAGCGTCCACCGGACCACCGCCATATCCGCGAGCCGCTTCTGGAAACTCGCCAGCTCTGCCTGGCGAGCGGCAACCGCCGCGGCGTCGTGCGCGAAGTCCGCATGTCGCCACTGCTCGAACTCGTCGAATAGAGCAATCAGGTGGTCATAGCTTCCCCGGCCGCTCGGCATTCCCGGTGCCGCGCCGTCGGCGGCGAGCGACGCGGTCGAAAACAGAGCGATTCCCAGCATGCAGCGCAACAAGGTTCTTTTCATGCCCCGATCTTACAGCCTGCCCAGCTCAGCAAACTCGCTTTGCCCGTCTTTCCCGTCCCCGCTCCCGATGCAGCGAGGCCCTCCCGTTGACGAGTGGAGGCACCCATCAGAAGGATGGATGAGCGCCACTCACCGGCCGCGCCGTTTCAACCCCGATAGGGGAAGAGCTTGGCCAGCTCGTGGGTGAAGCCGTCAACCACCTGGTTGGGGGGGCACTGCCAATCCGCGGCCTGGGCAAAATCCGTCTGCCACAGCAGCGTTCCGTCAAGCCCATCGAGCAGCTCGCAGTTGGCCCAGATATCGTGGGTCTTGACCAGCCCCCACGGCAGGATCGGCGCCAGCCTGCCTTCGGTGACCTCGTTGACGACCTGGAGACCAAGATCGACACCGATGGACTCGCCAACAGAGAGATAGCGGGTCTTTTGCACCGCGGTGCTGATCACCGCATCCACCCCAAGCACCCTAGCCATCTCTTCGGCCGGCATCCCCCAGGAGTCGCGGATGCCGATGCCTGCAGCTGCGAGAAGTCGGTTGGTCGTCTCCGGGGGTTGTATCTCGATCTGGATGGGGTGTTTCCGGTGCACGCTCGCCTGATGGAGAAGGCGGTAGTAGTACGCCCCCTGGAAAGCCACACTCTCCGCCTCCTCGATCTGGGCGATCTGCCGGGCGGTGAGGTCTTTCGGCGGGTCTCCGTCGAGAATCATCACGAACGGCAGGACAGCGATGACTTTGTGGTGTTGTGCCCGGTCGGCAAACTGCGGAGATTGATAGTTGGCTGTCGAACATGCTGTTGAGATCAAGAGCGCGACGATCAGAAGCGGTTTGAGGGACTTCATGGCTCCTCCATTTCACGGTGATCGATGCGCGATCATCGATCTGGAAACAGCAAGCCCCGTGCCAATGATCGGGCACTTACGCAATACGCGACCGAGATCCAGAGTCCCCCGCGGATGACACCGTGTCCCCGGATAGGCACCGATCCCCATCCTTCCCTTCGAACTCTATGCCGCACGCCAGGAACAGCATTCGACAACACCCGCGACGGCCAGCAGGTTCTGATCGGGGCCAGAGAACACCAGGACTCCTCCGCCGAGACGCGGCCCTGCGTCGTCGTAGATCTGAATTGGTTCGAAAAGCTGCCGGAACGGGTTGATGGGGGATCTCGCTAGTCACGCCCGG
>JARFRM010000268.1 GCA_029287235.1 Thermoanaerobaculales bacterium | reverse complement strand
GCGCTGTGCACAGCTGGGATTTCTCATCTTCGGGCGCGGAGGCGTACTCTGCAGTACGTTGAGCACCCGGAGATGAGAAATCACAGCTGGGCGCTGTGCATCGTCGGCCGCAGTAGGAAATTGGTGAGAAGGTCGGGCTAGGGTCGCAAGGCATCGCACTTTGAGGTTGATTTGTCGGTACGTCGAAGTCTGCGGAACCATCTTCGGAGCGGGTCAATCACCGAAAGGCTTCGAAAGCTGGGCTCAGGCCCAACCTACGTTCTGCAGCCTTTTTCGTCCGACCAGCGATGACAGGCCTCACCGACGGTCAAGAAAGTGATACTCAGCCAACGATTGTGATGGGCCTTGCGTCCCTTGCGCCCTTGCGGTTCATTTCGGGTGGCTGCCCCCCTACACCGGGTTGGGCATCTCGATGTACTCGGCCTCGAGGCCCCGATGCTCGGTGAGCCACCGACCCAGGGCGCGCACCCCGAAGCGCTCGGTCGCGTAGTGGCCCGCGGCGACGTAGTGGACCCCGTCCTCCGCGGCCTGGTGGAGCACCCATTCGGTCGCCTCACCGGTGATATAGGCGTCGAGGCCCGCCGCCACCGCCTGGTGGTACTCGCGTTCGGCGGCCCCGGTGACGATCCCCACCGAGGAGATCTCACGCCGGTTGCCCTCGAAGATCTGCGGTTCGCGATCGGTCGCTTCGGCAACCGCCGCGAAAAACTCCTCGGCGTCCACCGGCTCGGGAAAGACGCCACAGACGCCGGCCGATGCCCCCTGATGCTCGGCGAAAGGCTCGAGTTCGGTGAGACCGAGGCGGCGACCGAGGACGGCGGCGTTGCCCAGTTCCATATGGCGGTCGAGAGGGAGATGGTAGGCGATCAGGGAAACGTGGTTGGCCAGCAGCAGCCGAATTCTCTCGCGGAAGCTCCCGGTGATTCGCGGAGATTCACTCGTATTCCACAAAATGCCGTGGTGGACAATGATGGCGTCGGCCTCATGGTCGATGGCGCGGGTGAACAGAGCCCGCGAGGCGGACACGGCCGTCACGACCCGAGCCACATGACCGGCGCCCTCGACCTGCAAACCGTTGGGACAGTAGTCCCGGACGGCTTCGACATCGAGGAGCTCATCGAGATCGGCAACGAGTTGAAGGAGATCCATGACGAAATAGTACCGCAATAATGGAACGGTGTATGGTGGAACTACCGTGCGAATCGCATCCACCTTGAGGGTCCTCTGTTTGCCGGGTCTGGCGGGTCTTTCGATGCTCGCCTGCACTCAAGCCGAACCTCCGAAGGAAAAAGGGTTCCGGGTTCGTCTTCTGACTTCGGTCGCCATCAGCGGACGCTGGGAACAGGCGGCCGAGAAAGGGCTCGGCCTCATCGCCGCCGAGCTCGAAGCCGACGTCGCCCGGACGCGTGCGACGGGATCGGCCGATCAAAGAGCACTGTTCCGCAACCTGGCACGGGATGGGGTCGATCTCGTGTTCTGTGTCGGTCCCGAGGTCGAGCGGCTGGTCTACACCGAGGCGGTTGCCTTCCCCGACACCGACTTCGTCGTCATCCCCGGTGAGATCCACGGCGCCAATGTCGGAAGCGTGACCTTCGCGCCGGAAGAAGCGGGGTATCTGGCCGGTGCGGTTGCGGCGGCTGTCACGGATCGACCGGCCGTCGGTCTGCTTCGCGGTGCGGGGCGGCCGTGGCTGGAGCGCCTCGAGACCGGTTTCTCGGCCGGTTTCCTCTCGGCTCACGCCGATGCCGAGGTGGTCACTGCGGGTGGGCTGGACGGTCCGTGGCAGCTCACCGGCGCCGGGGTGGAGGTCGCTCTCTACTCAACCGATCGGGTCGATCGGCAGATTCTCGCCGCCGCTCACGACGCGGGCCTCTTTCTCGTCGGCGCCGACCCTTCCCTGTTGGAGGCTGAGCCGGACTTTGTCGTCGCCGCGGTGGATGTCGATGTCGCCGAGGCGATGCTGCGGGTCGCCCGGGAGGTGCGCGACCTGACATTCACGGGGAAGGTCTATGCATTCGACCTCGGATCGGGAGTGCTCGACGTGCAACTCAACTCCGGCCTCGCCCCGACGAATCGGGAGACCGAGTACCGCGAGGCGCTTGAGCGGGCGCGGTCGGAGATCACCGCCGGTTGGGTCGAGATCGAGGAGCTCGGGATCGGGCAATGACCGTCGAGGCCCTCGCTATGCTTCAAGGATTCCTGGAGGTATGAGCCATGAGCATCGTCATCTACCATAACCGTGCGATGGATTCGATGCATCTGTGTCCATCTGTGTGATCTGTGGGCAGCGATGGCTACGATGATCAGTCTTGCTGACCGGCGTACGCTACACTTCCCGGATGCCTGAATTGGGCCAACGGCCAACTCCACGAAACCAGTTCTCCTTTTCCCGGGTCAAGACCTATCATCAGTGTCCACTCCGCTATCGCTATCGCTACCTCAAGGGCTTCAAGGAGGCCTTCCGTTCCATCGAGTCCTATCTCGGCAACATCGTCCACGATGTCCTCGAGTGGATGTACGAAGAGCGCGAGAGGTCCGAGAGCCCCTCCCTCGAGTCGGCCCTGCAGTTGTTGGCCGACCGCTGGACGGCCGGTCTCAACGAGGAAATCACGGTGATCCGGGGCAGCGATCGCGTCGACGCCTATCTCATCACCGGTCGGGAGATGCTCGAGCGGTTTCACAAGGGCACTTTCCGCACGGACCGTTCACGGACAATCGCACTCGAGCAGCGGCTGAACCACAAGCTTACCGACGAGATCGTCTTCACCGGGTTTGCCGACCGGATCGGACGCACCGAAACCGGGCGGCTCTTCGTGGTGGACTACAAGACCTCGAAGAAGGAGGGCGACGCGTCGGAGTTCTCCGAAGGTCTCCAGGCGCCGCTCTATGCCGCCTGCGCCATGCGGAGCTACGACGACGACGAGGCTCTCGCGGGCTACCACTACCTGCGTCACGAAAGTACCAGTTGGCAGAGCGTCGACACCGACCGAGCGCAGCAACTGCTCGATCGGTTTCAGCAGCTCGCGGCTGAGGTCAACTCCGCCACCGAGTTCGAGCCGCGGCCGGGCATCCTCTGCGCGTGGTGCGGCTTCAACGCCATCTGCCGATCGGCCGAGGTGCCGGAGAAGCTCTCGGGCGGCCTCGAAAAGGCGCGCGAATTTCAGGACCGCAAACCCTCGCTATTCGAGAAAGATTCTCAATAGAGAATTCGCAATGACGGTGGTTTTCGCGATCGGTTCGCGTACAATGTGCGCGATCAAACCCTGGAGGACGACCATGGCACATCAACTCCCGAAACTCCCTTTCGGACCCAACGACCTCGAACCTTTTCTTTCCGCCGAGACCCTCGAGTATCACCATGGAAAACACCACAAGGCGTATGTCGACAACCTCAACAAACTGACGGCCGGGACTCCCCTCGAAAACGCTTCTCTCGAAGAGCTCATCAGAACGGCCGATGGCGGCGTCTTCAACAACGCAGCCCAGGTCTGGAATCACAGCTTCTACTGGAATTGCCTCACGGGGGGTGGCGGCAGCGCTCCGAGCAGCGCCCTCGAAGAGAAGATCGCCACGGCGTTCGGCAGCCTCGACGCCTTCAAGGACGCCTTCGTCAAGGCCGGCATCGGTCAATTCGGTTCCGGTTGGGCGTGGCTGGTCAGGAACGCTGACGGATCGCTGGCCATCACCACCACGGGCAATGCCGACAACCCAATGCGCACAGGCGCGACCCCCCTCCTGACCTGCGATGTCTGGGAACACGCCTACTACATCGACTTCAGAAACGCCCGTCCCAAGTACCTCCAGGATTTCTGGGGTCATGTGAACTGGGACTTCGTCGAGGGGAATCTCTAGCCCGTGGTTCGCGCCGGGCTGGAAGATTTCGGCTCAGAGTCAGCGGCAGCGAACAGACTCAACCGGTGCGAAGCGATGTCAAGCCCTCACGACCTCACGACCTCAAGCCCTCTTGAACCCACTCGCGATAGGCGCCATAACCAGCGGCGATGATCTCGTCGACCCGGTGGAAATCAAACCAGCCGAAACGGCCGACCCGCGGCTCGATCATGGGCACCTCGGTCCGACTGCTGGTGGCGAGCCGGTGCTGCATGATGTGGAAGGAGCGAAAGACCGACTCCCAGCGTGACACCCTGGCGCTGATCCCATTCTCGGTGGTCTGGGCTCGCTGACGCCGGATCCAGCCTTCGATCCGACGGAACACCGAGGGCAGCTCGATCTGGACAGGCATAGTGGTCATGATGTTCCCGCCGTTTTCTTGACGGTGTGGTGGTCGAACCACGCTGACCGCGAGGATTTCCCCGGAAGCCATGGCCAAAGCCGCCGTCACCGGCACCGGTTCGGCCACCGCGCCGTCCACCAGACGCCGGTCACCGATGATGCGAGACGGAAGAACTCCGGGGATGGACGACGACGCACAGACCGCTTCGGCCAGATCGCCGGCATCGAGGACCACCATCTCGCCGGTGTCGAGGTCACAGCAGATCGCCGCGTAGGGAGTCCTCAGATCTTCGATGAGGACCCCTCCGAAACTCTCGCGCAACATGTCGTGAAAGGCGGCGCCGCTCACCGAGGTCACCATGATCCGGCCCAAGCGCACCCAGTCGATGGCGCGAAAAAGGGCCTCCATCTCAACGGCGCCCATACCCTGTGCGGCCATTGCACCGATGATCGAGCCCATGGAGGTTCCGGCGATGGCCGTCACCCCGATGCCGTCCTCCTCGATCCCCTTGAGAACCCCGATGTGAGCGATCCCTTTGGCGGCGCCGCCACCCAACGCGAGCGTCAGAGAGTGGTCAATCATGCGCCAACGCTACGCGCCGGAGATCACGAGGTCAACAAGAGACCCCGGCGATTGCCGGGGTCTCTCAAGCCGTGGTGTGAATGTGGTTTCGGATTCTGTTATTCGGTTGCGACCTTGACTTTGACCGATCTCGACTTGGACTCCGCTCGCTTGGGGAGGGTCACGGTCATCTCACCGTTGACGAACCGCGCCTCGATCTTCTTGGAGTCGACCGATTCCGGGATCGAGAAGCTCCGCTCGAACGCGCCGTAGGAGCGCTCCACGCGGTGGTAGGTCTCGCCCTCGGTTGCCTCCTCGAGGGTCCGTTCTCCTTTGAGGGTGAGCACGCCTTTTTCGACGGTGACCTGGACATCCTCGGCCGCAAGCCCGGGAAGGTCCGCGGTGATGATGATGCCGTTCTCTCTCTCGAGGATGTTGACGGCGGGCGACCAGGCGCACGCCGGGGTCTCTTCCTCCAGCTGTCGCAGGGAACGACCCATGAACTCGCCGAAGAGTCGGTCGATACCGGGGTTCCAGTTAACGGGACGGTTGATGGGCTGCCAGCGAATCATGTTTCTCATGTTTAGTACCTCCATATCAATTTCTCATGCA
>JARFRM010000266.1 GCA_029287235.1 Thermoanaerobaculales bacterium | reverse complement strand
AGGCGCTGTGCACAGCTGGGATTTCTCATCTTCGGGCGCGGAGGCGTACTCTGCAGTACGTTGAGCACCCGGAGATGAGAAATCACAGCTGGGTGCTGTGCATCGTCGGCCGCAGTAGGAAATCGGTGAGAAGGTCGGGCTAGGACATGTTATTGAAACGCAAAGACCGCAAAGATCGCCAAGGCCATCGCAAAGAACATCGCAAATGGCATCGTTTGATTAACCCATCGCACCATCTCAGGGACTCGTCGAGTGTTGAACGCAGAGGACTAATGGCCTAGAAAGCTGAAGGTCTGGCTACAACCAGGGTTTCCACCACCATCGAAAGAACGGAGCCAAACAAAAATTCGCGATGGCCATTGCGACGAACTTTGCGATCTTAGCGGTCTTAGCGGTGAAACTGCGATGGGTTTGGCGACGCCCCGGTTCAATCGATCATCGATGAGGGTTGTCGTTGCCAGTTGGTCCGTCGACTTCCCAACCCTTTGAACCGGTCAAGGCGTCGAAGTCGACGATCAACCGATCGGCCGACTCGTCATCCAGATCGAGAAGCGGGGGCCGCGTTCGGTAGTCGCCGAATCCCTTGTGCCGGAGGATCGCCTTGACCGCAGCCCCGAGACCATAGCTTTCGAGCAGCGAGCGCACCCGATCGAGATCGGGCTGATTGGCCGCATCCCGTTGGGTCGCCATCACGAGCCCGGGAACAACACTTGCCGCCGCGGTGATGCTCCCTCTCCCACCGGCTGCGCGAGCCTTCGACAGCAGCCGATCGTGACCGACCAGGTAGGCCCGGTCTTCCAGGCGGGCGGTGAATCGCGCCAGGTCCTCGCTGCTTCCCGAGCTGTCCTTGACACCCCCGAACGACGGGTGGTCGGCAACCGCGTCGAGGATCGCTTCAGAGATCGGCACCCCTGTGACCTGCGGAATATGGTAAAGGAGCACGGGAAGCTCGGCGGTGTCGAGGATCCTCCGGAAGAACGCGATCAACCCATCCAAAGGTGCCGAACGATAGTAGAAAGGGGGCGGGAGGAGCGCCGATCGGTAGTTGAAGAATCGGGCCGCTTGAACCAGTTGGATCACCTCGGGAATGGCACACGACCCGACGCAGAGCATGAGCGAGAGACCACTCCCGAAGCGGGCGGCCGCTTCTGCGACGGCGATTCTCTCGCTGATTTCAAAGGACGGGAACTCACCATTTGTCCCATGAATCAGGACCCCGTCGAGCCCCTCGTCGCGGAGGAAGCGGAGATGACGGTCCAACGCCACCGGGTCGGGCCACCTTTCACCATCCAGCGGGGTCGGGATGGGGGCAAACGCACCTGTTGGTAGATTCAATCTTCCTCCAGAAAGGCCGATTTCCCGGGCCGGACTCGAAGTGTATCAACACATTGCCGGTGACATCCGTAGTACAGTGCAGGGAGAGTTGCGAGATCAACGTACAGTCTCCTTGGAGTCAAATGCCATCTCGACGGACATTGTTGCCATTGATAGTTGCAGCCCTCATGCCGATCCACACGGCGGCGGAGGAGCTGATTCTCCCTGTCTTCGCCCTCAATGCGCAGGGCCCGGACGGTTCACGCTGGTCCACCGAGGTTTATCTCGTCAACCCGACAGCCCAACCGGTGCCGGTGTCCATCGCAGGACTGTTGCCCGGTAAGGTCCTGCGTTCAACTCCCTGCGGACAGTTCATGTCACAGACCCGTGTCGTTCCTCCGCAGTCGGCGGTACTCTGGACGGCATCCGGTCTCACCACCGATCTGGGATGCGCTGACGAGGTCCTCGGTGCGCTCAAGCTCCACGCCGACGGAGACGTGCGCGTCACCGGCCGCCTCGTGCGCCACTCGGAAGACGGTGGGGTGACTCCCATCGGTGTCCTTTCCGGTGGGGGGCAGTCAGTTGCAGCTCGGCGGACCAGCAAACTGCCGGGGCCGACCACCCTGTTGCTGCCGGCTCTTCTGTGGCATCGCAACCCGTGCGGCAAAGCCGCGTTTTCGACCAGCGTCGGATTCGCCAATCCGGGATTGGAGCCGGTCACGGTGACGCTGTACCTTCCAAACGAAGGCAGCCGCGCCATCCGGATCAACGGCCGTGTTCTCCCCCTGCCGCACCAACTTGTCATCGAGCCGCAGACGTGGACTCAGCTCAGGGTCGCCCCTCTCGATCGACCGGATGAGGTCTGCCGCGAGCCCGAGAGCTTTGACCTCGAAGTAGTCATCGACGGCCCGCTCGCGGTCTACGGCTCGGTCATGGACCAATCCAGCATGGACGGGCGGATGGTGGAACCCGCGGATCTCCACCTGAACTGACGCCGCGGACCGTTGGTGGGTCCCGTCAAACGCCGAGCGGAAGCGCCTGCTGTCCCTCCGTCTTTTTCAGCCACTTGAGCCGAAAGACACCCTTGCCCTGCGGCTCGAGTTCGAACTGGGGGGGCTGGTTCTTGGGCCACTTTGCCAAACCGTGTCGGACAAAGAACTCTTTGATTCGAGGTGAGCGCAGCTCCGATGATCCATGCCAGAAGCTCTCGGTGAGAGGCACTTCCACCGGTTCTTCTTGATCGGGAAGGCGTACCGCCACCGTTTCCCACTCGGGTCTGAACCAGAGGCTCACTTCCCGGTCGAGAATGCGCACGCCATAGGTGCTGTGTCCGTCGTACCAGGCTGAGACGATCATTGCTGGATCAAGCGTAGCATTTCCAGCGCATACGCTGAAGATGATGAGCGAGTGGTGACCGGTGAGCAGCGAATGGGATGCGAGCCGGCCCAGCCACTCCAGGTCGTTCCGGACTCAACCACCATCCCCGAAGGAAATCCCCAGATCCCTCGCGGTCAGCATCGTGTCCGAATCGACGGGCACGCACTTCATCCGGCTGGTGGCCACTTCCAGGGGCACCGCGCGCACCACCGGCGGGTCGAGCGCGACCATGTTGTTGAACCTACCCTCGTCGATCAAACGCACGGCGGCAGCCCCGAACCGAAGCGCCAGCAGGCGGTCGAATGTGGTGGGTTGGCCGCCGCGTTGGATGTGGCCGAGCACCACCGTCCGGGTTTCCTTTCCGGTCCGTCGCTGGATTTCGGCGGCCACCAGTTCGCCGATTCCTCCGAGCAGCACCTCGCGCCCGACCTCCTCTCCCTTGATGGTCATGGTGCCGCCCTCGGGCGCCGCGCCCTCGGCCACGACGACGATGGAGAATCTCCGGCCCCGGGCCTCGCGGTCGGTGATCTTCTCGCAGACATGCTCCATGGCAAACGGGATCTCGGGAATCAGGATGACATCAGCGGTGCCCGCGACCCCTGAGTGGAGGGCGATCCACCCCGCATACCGCCCCATGACCTCCACCACCATGACCCTCTCGTGCGCCTCGGCAGTCGAGTGCAACCGATCGATGGCCTCGGTGGCAACCGTGACCGCCGTGTCGAAGCCGAAGGTCGCCACAGTGCCGGTGAGGTCGTTGTCGATGGTCTTCGGAACACCGACAACCGGGATCCCTTTGGCCGCGAACGCGCTGGCAATGCGCATGGACCCGTCGCCGCCGATGGCGATGAGGGCGTCGATTCCGAGGCGGTGGAAGTTCTCCACCACCTCATCCGATCTGTCGATCAGGGTCGTCGGTTGACCGGGAAGAGTCACGGGAAACTCGAAAGGATCACCCTTGTTGGTGGTCCCGAGGATTGTGCCACCGAGGTGGGTGATGCCGCGGACGGCGTCCGAGTCGAGCTGGACGATCTTGCTGGTGTCGAGCAGACCGGCGTACCCACGACGGATTCCGAGGACATCCCAACCCCGCCCATCGGCCGCCAGAACTGCCGACCGGATCACTGCATTGAGTCCGGGAGCGTCTCCGCCCCCGGTGTTGATCGCGATACGTCGAATCGAGCGGGACATTCTACACCCCCAAGATCTCTGCCGTTCGAAGTGTAGCCCCATTCTCACGATCGCCAAACGGGGGCCGTGTGGGATGGACCGTGAAACACCCACGCGCGGAGGGTATAGTTGTTGGGAAGAAATGGCTCCTGAATTCGCCCTCATCGCCAGGCTTTCCATCGCTGTCCAGTTCACGGTGGTGGTCACTCTCCTCGTCTACTTTCTACTTCTGAGAAACACCGTCCGCCTCGAAGAGGTTCGTCTCTGGTCGGCAGCCTGGTTTGCCGATGCGGTCGCCCTGGGCGCGGTCCTGGTCAGTTCGCTGCCGGGGGGCGGCGCGATGCCTCTCCGGCTGACCCTCATCTGCTACCTCGCCGGCAAGACCGCGTTCGCCGTGCTGATGGTCTCCGGCGCGCGAAACCACATTCGACCGGGGGCCGCACCTCACATCCGCCCCGTTCCCCTCGCGATTCTCATCGCGGTCTGGAGCCTCGGCATCGGCACCATCGCGGTCGAACTGGTCGTGGCCCAGTTCGCCGAAAGCGTCATGGTCGGGGTCGTGGTGGCCACCGGTGGCTGGATCGTGCTCCGTAATCCCCGGTCGCAGGTTTCACGCTGGCTCGGGCTTGCGTTCCTGCTTCAGAGCACGGTCTTTCTGTTCTACGCCGTGGTTCTCGCACCGTCGCTGTTCGGCCGTCCGATTCTGCTCCCGGTGATGCCCTACTCCTCTTTCCTCGACGCCTGGGTGGAGCTGATCCTCGCTCTGAGCTGCCTCGCAGCGGTCGCCGACCGAAGCGAGGAACAGCTGCGTTATGCCAATCGGGAGCTGCTCGAGTCCCAGGACCGCCTGAGTCAGATGGTGGACACGGATCCGCTGACGCGGCTCGCCAACCGCCGCGCGATGCGTCCGTTCATGGATCGCGCCACCGCCGCAGGCGCGCTCCTCATCTTCATCGACATCGACGATTTCAAGGTGATCAACGATCGCTTCGGACACCCCATGGGCGATGCGGTGCTGCAACGGCTCGCGCGTCTCCTCACCGAGACCTTTCGTCCCCAGGATGCGGTCATGCGATATGGCGGCGATGAGTTCCTCGTCATCGCCCCGGAGATGACCCAGGAGAGCGTGACCCCGAGGATCGATCGAATCCGGATGCTCATGGGCTCATCGGACAGCACACGACCTGCAGTCTTGTTGTCCATCGGCGTGACCGAGCTCGAGCCCGGCGGCGACCCGTCGGCCGCGCTCGTCCGGGCCGACCACCTGATGTACCACGACAAGAACCGCAGGCACTGAATGCTTCACCAGCCCGCCATGGCGGGTGGGCCCTCGTGAGCGATCGCTTCCATCCCATGGGGGCCGAGCGGCTCGCGGCGTGGATCGCCGCCGAGATCGACGGTGCCGGATCGGTGTTCGGAATTCCGAGGGAACTGTGGTTCGCTCCATCCCCTGCCGACCGTTTCGCGCTCAACCTCAGGGGCACCCGGCTCGAAACCCCAATCGGGGTCGCCGCCGGACCCCACACCCAACTGGCCCAGAACATCATCGTCGCCTGGCTGTGCGGCGCACGGGTCATCGAGCTCAAGACGGTGCAGACCCTCGACCGGATCGAGGTCGCTAAACCGTGTATCGACATGCAGGACGAGGGATACAACACCGAGTGGTCGCAGGAGCTCTCGATCCGGGAGTCCTTCCACGAGTACCTGACGGCCTGGGTGGTGATCCACGCGTTGCACGCGCGGCTCGAGCTGTCGGGCTCCACTCCCGGGATTCTCTTCGATCTCAGCGTCGGATACGACCTCGAGGGCATCCGCCGTCCCAACATGAGGTGGTATCTCGAGCACATGACCGACGCCGGCGAAGAGCTCGAAAGCTGCGTCTCCGCCGTGGCCTCGTCCTTTCCCGAGATCCACGATCTCGAGATCGGGATTCGTCTCACCGACAGCGTGACCCTCTCGACCCTCCACGGTTGCCCACCCGAGGAGATCGAGTCCATCGCCGAGCACCTGCTCGACACCTGGGGACTCCACACCGCAGTCAAGCTGAACCCGACCCTCATCGGGTACGACACCGTCCGCGAGATCCTCATCGAGGAACTGGACTGGACCCATGTCGAACCTCATCGGCCCGCGTTCGACGCCGATATCGGCTACCCCGAAGCCGTTGCCCTGGTGGAGAGATTGAGGAAGTACGGGGATCAACGGAATCTGGAATTTGGTGTCAAACTCTGCAACACGCTGCCCGTCGTCAATCGCCGGCCCGAGTTCCCTCCCGGCGAAGAGACCGCCTATCTCTCCGGGCGACCTCTCCAAGCCCTGGCGGTGGAGCTCGCACGGCGTCTGGTGGATGACACCGACGACGGCTTGACCGTCTCATTCGCCGGCGGCGCCGATGCATTCAACACTCCAACCCTGCTTGCCGCCGGGCTGCGTCCGGTCACGACCTGCTCGGACCTCTTGCGCCCGGGGGGCTATCTCAGGCTCCTCCAATACCTCGTTGAACTCGATCGCGAGCTGGACCGAACCGGCGCCGCCGATCTCGATGAGCTCATCCTTCGATCGGCCGGCATCACGGGATCGATCACTCAGGCCGCCCGGCACAATCTCGCACGCTATGCCGACAGCCTGCCGAGCGACCCCTCCCTGATCCGAGGAAGCTTCGGCCGGAACCGCACCAAGACCGGCCGGACCCTCGGCCTCTTCGACTGCGTCGCGGCTCCCTGCACCGATGTCTGCGCCGTCGAGCAAAAGGTGCCCTCGTACATGCGTCACGTCGCAGCGGGGGATGTCGATAAGGCCGCGGAGGTCATCGCCCGCGACAACGCCCTGCCGACGATCCTCGGACGGGCCTGCCACCACCCATGCGAATCCGTATGTCTGCGCACCCATCTCGATCAACCCGTGGCCATCCGCGAGATCAAACGTTATGTCACCGACAGTGCTCGACCACGGGTCCGACCGAAAACGGCCGCTTCGAAGGCTCCGAGCGTGGCGATCGTCGGCGCTGGTCCTTGTGGACTCGCCAGCGCAGCGGAACTCGCCAATGCGGGCGTGAAAGCCGTTATTTTCGAGGCCCGCGGCGAGGGTGGTGGGATGGTCTCCGCCACCATTCCCGGCTACCGGTCCTCCGGGTCAGCGGTCAACCGCGATCTCGAAGCCGTCACTGATCTCGGTGTCGAGGTGGAGTACGGGGTGTCGGTCGGGAGCGACATCACTCTGGATCAGCTCTTTGGGCGCGGCTTCTCCTCCATCGTTGTGGCCGTCGGCGCCCAAATCGGCTCGAGCCTGGGGATCGAAGGCGAGGACTCGGTCGGGGTCATTGACGGCTTGGATTTCCTCCGTTCGGCGCGGCACGGGCGGACCGCAGACCTCGGCAGCAGAATCGCCGTTGTCGGGGGAGGCGATGTGGCCATGGATTGCGCGCGATCGGCGCGACGGCTCAGCGACGGCGAGGTGGAGATCCTCTACCGACGGACGGTGGATGAAATGCCCGCCCACCCCGAAGAGATCCGGGACCTGCTTTCCGAGGGCATCACCATCCGAGAGCTCATCGCACCCCGCCGCGCAGTGGCCACCGGTGACCGGCTCGAGGCGATCGAGTGCGCGACGATGACCCTGGGAGAACCCGACGCTTCGGGGCGGCCGCGTCCGGTGGAGGTTCCCGGTGGTGGCATCACCATCGCGCTCGACACTCTCATCGTGGCCATCGGCCAGAGAGCGGACCTGAGGGTTTTCTTCGGTTCGACGGTGGCGACCTCCCCCGGGGGCTATCTCGAGGTCGACTCAGAGACCCTGGAGACCTCGATCCCGCGGGTCTACGCGGGAGGCGATCTCCGCGAACCAGGGCCATCCAACATCGTGGAGGCCTGTGGCGACGGCCGGCGGATCGCGCGCGCGATCCTCGAGCGCGAGGGACTGCCGGCTCCGACCATCTCCCCGGTCACCACGCCCTCTCTCGATCTGCCCGATCTTCTTCGACGACGTTCCCACCGCGAATGGCGGGTCGAGATTCCGCGCACCAGCGGTTCGGAACGCAGCGGGTTCGACGAGGTGGTTGCGACTCTCGATCGTGATGTCGCCACCGTCGAAGCCGCACGGTGTCTCGACTGCGATCTCCTGTGCAGCACCTGCGACGGCGTCTGCCCCAACCGGGCGATCGCAACCTATTTCCTGGACAACAGCGACGCCGCTGCCTCCGCCGACGGGTCTCTGTCGCTCAATGCGGCTCAGGCACCCCAAGTTGCGGTCTTGGCTGATCTTTGCAACGAGTGTGGGAATTGCGTCACCTTCTGTCCGACGGTGGGGAGACCCTGGCGCGACAAACCCAGAATCTACTTTTATCGCGAAGACTTCGAGACGGAACGGGACAACGCCTTCATGCTGTTTCGGATCAACGGTTTGCCGGGAATCCAGGGACGATTCCGAGGAACGACCAGACAGTTGGTGATGGCGGGTCCCTCCCAACCGCTAGAGATTTCCGACCCGGACCTCGCAATCCTCCACACCCTGCTCCGCGGGATGGCTGAATCCATGGCCCATCTGCCCGTTGTCGAGGCCGAACCGTTTTGGATCGTCGATCCCGGTGACTCCCTGTAGACCATCGTCCGTTCGCCGTCGCATCGAACCACCCCGGGAACACATCGCAGTTTCACCGCAAAGAACGCCAAAACCGCAAAGGCCGCCGCAAAGCATCGCAATCAAGAGTGGGACCTCGGCCCTTCAAGGCGCTCCGATTCCGTGTATCGACTCTGGAGGTCTCAACAGTACCGCTCGGAACATGGTGTGCGACCCTCCGGCGAAGAACTTCGCTACCATTACAATGATCCGAACGGAGGATGAATGCGCACTCGATTCGTCAACTTGCGGATCCCTGCCGGCGGGAACGAGGTCCAACGGGCCGAAATCGTGGTTTCCGACGGTCGTTTCGACGAAATTCTCCCCGCCGGTTCCGAAACCGCCGCGGGCGGAGAACAGTGGATCAACCTGCGCGACGCGCTGGTGCTGCCGGGTGTGATCGATGGTCACGTCCACTTCGACGATCCGGGTTTCACCCACCGCGAAGACTTCGCCAGCGGCACCGCGGCCGCCGCCGCCGGCGGCGTCACCTGCGTTGTCGACATGCCCTGCACGTCGCTTCCACCCATCACCGAACCCGAGGCGCTGGCGAACAAGGTCCGCGCGATCCAGACCAAGGCGTATGTTGATTTCATGCTCTGGGGCGGGGTTTCGGGAAACGACATGGCCCACGACGACTGGCGGGACAACCTTGAAGAGCTCGCCGGGGCCGGTGTCGCCGCCGTGAAGGTCTACTGCCTTTCGGGCATGGAGAGCTTCAAGGCCCTCGGCTACGACCAGATCCGTGAGGTCATGGAGACCGCAGGCGAACTCGGGGTCCCGGTCGGCATTCACGCCGAGGACCCGGTGGTCGTTCGCGAGCTCACAAAGGAAATCCGAGATCGCGGCGCTGATGAACCAGCGGACTACGCTTCGTCCCGTCCGACCCTCGCCGAGGTCGCCGCCGTTCGAGAGCTCATCGAGTGTTGTCGAGAGACCGGAGCTCGATCCCACATCGTCCACCTCTCCAGCGGCGCCGCCCTCGATCTCATCACCGCCGCGAGGCGGGAAGGTTTGCCCATCACCGCTGAGACCTGCCCCCACTTCCTCCAGTTCACCCTGGATGATCTGCTCCGGCAGGGCTCGCTGCTCAAGACCGCCCCGGTCGTCAAGTCCATCGAGGATCGAGAGCGGCTGTGGCGAGGCCTGGCCGAGCGAGAGATCGAGTTCATCACCACCGACCATGCGCCCGCGCAGTGGCCCGAGGAAAAGAACACCGGATCGATCTGGACCGACTACGGCGGCGTACCCGGGGTCGAAACCCTTCTTCCCTACCTTTACTCCGAGGGAGTTTCCGCCGGCCGGATCACCCTCGAGCAGCTGGTCAAGCTCACCGCGACCCACCCCGCCCGGTTTTTTGGCGTCGATGATCGAAAGGGCGCCCTCCGTGAAGGCCACGACGCCGATTTTGTGGTTCTCGACGAAGACGTCCGCTGGACCGTTCAGGGTACCGAGCTCCACAACCTGAACCGGTACACACCCCTCGAAGGATACGAGCTCACGGGCCGTGTGCGCGCGACCTATGTTCGAGGCCAGACGGTCTTCGAGCGCAAGCCCGACGGCCGCGAGCTCTTCGCTCCCGCCGGCTGCGGCAAGTGGATACAACGAGGTCATTCATGAGTCCGAATCCCGATCTGACGGAGAGGGTCACGGTCCTGGCCTCGGGGACCATCGTCACCGCTTTCACCAAACCGGAGGTTCTGACCGACGGAGCCGTGGTCTGGCAGGGCGACCGAATCCTCGAGATCGGCGACTCCGCAGAGATGATCCGGAAGCATGCCGGGGCTCGGAATCTCGATGCCCGCGGCGGGCTGATCCTCCCCGGACTCGTCAATCTCCACCACCACTTCTATTCGAGCCTGGCGAGGGGTCTCAATCCGGGACGCCCGCTCGAAAACTTCGGTGAAATTCTCGATGGACTGTGGTGGCGACTCGACCGCGCCCTTGATGACGACACCATTCGACTCTCCGCGGAGCTTGCCCTCGCCGACTCCATCCGATGGGGCGCAACCACGATATTCGACCACCACGCATCCCCGACGCGGATCGGCGGGAGCCTCGACCTCATCGCCGGGGCGGTCGATCGCGCCGGGCTCTCGGCGGTCCTTTGCTACGAGATCACCGATCGAAACGGTCACGACGATGCCATCGATGGCCTCGAAGAGAATCTCGCATTCTTCAGAACCCACCGTCACGATCCTCGAGTTCGTGGGATGCTCGGCTTCCACGCCGGATTCACCGTCGATGACTCGACCCTGGCCGCCGCTGCCGAATGCCGCCTCGACGGGATGGGCTGCCATATCCACATCGCCGAGGACCCTCTCGATCTCAGAATATCCCAGGTGGCTTACGGCGCGGGTCCGGTCAGCCGTCTCGAGAACCACGGTCTCATCGACGACCGCACCCTCGCCATCCACTGTATCCACCTGGGAAGCGACGACCGAAACGTCCTGGCCGCTCACGGCGCGACCATCGTCCACAACCCCGAATCCAACGCCAACAACGGGGTCGGACGCCTCGACCTCGAAGCGGTTGCCGCTGATGGATGCCGGATCGGCCTCGGCACCGACGGCATGTCCTCGGCCATGCTCGGGTCCTTGCGTGCGGCCTTTCTCGGACTTCGCGGTGGCCGGCGGGATCCCCGCCTCGGCTTCACGGTGGTCCCCGACCTCCTCGCCGTCAATGCCGAGGTGGCCGGGCGCTTTCTCGATGAACCTCTCCTGGGACGGCTGGTGCCGGAAGCTCCCGCCGATCTCTGTGTCCTCGACACGGCGCCGCCGACTCCGACGACGCCCGAGAACGTGTTCGCCCACCTTGTCTACGGCAGCGCAAGCTCACCGGTCCGTCACACGATCGCGCGGGGACGAGTTCTGCTCGAGGACCACGCCTTGACCTCCCTCGATTCAACGGCCATCACCGAGGAGGCGAGACGTGCGACCCCCGCGCTTTGGAACCGATTCCACGCACTCGGCGCCAGCCGACCGGACTGGTTACCGACGAGGGACTGACGAAGGGTTCGTTGATTTGTCGGGGGCCCAGCGATCTTCGCGCCTCGGCGGTTCCCATTCTCCTGGTCTTCGCCGCTCACTCGTCCTCACCGTCGATCCTGATGTTGACGTTGTTGCTGCCGCGCAGGATGCGGTGAAGCTCACTGTATGCCGCAAGATCGACCTCGGAGAGCTCTTCACGATGGTCCCAGAAAAGCGCTGAGGTTGCGTCCGCAACACCCTCGACCGTCGGCGGATCGGGGTTGTCGAGGGTTTGCAGCCGACGATCCAGGTGGGCTGCGAACTCTCTTGTTGTTCGTGAGGATCCGAATCGGCCCTCCAGTTCGGTCAGGACCTCCCTGTCGGCCGCGGTCGCCGCCCGGAGGGTCTCGGCGGAAGCGCTCTTCTCGATGGCGTCCTGGACGCTCCCGGCCCACGTCAGATAGGCGAGGTCTTCGATCCAGACAAACTCGGCAGGAGACATCCCATGGTTCTGGAGGGTCTCGATCTGCATGGTCATCACCCCCTGGATCGCGGTCAGAGCCTCCATGGCGCTACCCCAGTCCTCCTGCCCGTGCTGCTCGAGCTTGCGCTCGAGCTCCTGCCACTCGAGATAGCGCGGGAGGAGAGCACGGCGGATCTCGAGAAACACCGAGAAACGGTCGGCGCCGACCGACCCGTCCGGATTCTCCTCGAACGGCATCTGGGTATTGAGGTCGGCGAGACGTTCTTCCGACTTGGCGATGTCGACGATGGGTCCGACGATCGCCTTCCCCTCGCGATACAAACCGGGCCCGTAGATCGCGCCCAGAATGCCGAGAACCAGGATCACACCGCCGACCAGACTCCAGATGATGGTGGATGTGCGGGTCATTTCTCCCCCTTCACCATTGTAACGACAAAGCCGCCGAAGGGTTCGGTGACGCCCCCGTTCGGAGATGCTCGGTTCCACCGCAAGTGATTTGCGACCGGAAGTGGCATAATTCCAGGGCGATCGCTGTTTCACCCACGACCCGTTCGACAGCGACGACGCACCGGAGAAGGAGCAACTCAAGGTGGCACAACCATCTGCCAAGAGCGGCCGAGACAGTCTGTCCCTCCTCTCGAGTCCCGAATACGTGGACGAGCTTTATCAGCAGTGGAAGGAGAATCCCGCTTCACTGCCGGAACAGTGGCAGAACTTCTTTTCCGGATTCGAGTTCGCCGCCGGAACCGGAGCACCGTCGCCCGAGGAGGCGGCCGATCAGTCCAAGGTCGCCGGTCTGATCTTCGCCTACCGCAGCGTCGGCCACCTCATCGCCGATGTCGATCCGCTCGGACAGGGAGACCTCCACGACACCATCTTCGATCTCGAGACCCACGGTCTCGGCGAGGAACACCTCGACCGCATCTACGACACGGGACACCTCGGTGGTCCCAAGAGGATCACCCTTCGAGAGCTCATCCTTCACTTGAGGCAGTGTTACTGCCGAAAGATCGGCGTCGAGTACATCCACATCCAGGAACGCGAGATCCGGCGTTGGCTGCAGGAACAGATGGAGCCGGTGCTCAACAAACCCGAGGTTCCCAACGACAAGAAGCGCAGGATCCTCGGTCAGCTCATGGATGCAGAGGTCTTCGAATCGTTTCTCAACACCCGCTACCAGGGCCAGAAGCGGTTCTCCCTGGAGGGCGTCGAGGCGGTCATCCCTGCTCTCCACCAGTTCCTCGACACGGCTGCCGATACCGGTGTTGAAGAAGTCGTCATGGGGATGGCTCATCGCGGTCGCCTCAACGTCCTGGTCAACATCCTCGGCAAGCCGCTCGATCTGGTCTTCCATGAGTTCGAGGACAATCTCAGGACCACGGACTATGCCGACGGCGATGTCAAGTACCACCGGGGGTACTCGTCCGATTTCACGACCAGCTCGGGTCAAACCGTCCATCTCAGTCTGACCGCCAATCCGAGTCACCTCGAGGCCGTCGATCCCGTGGTCGAAGGCCGGGCACGGGCGAAACAACGGCGCCGGAACGATACCGAGCACCGTGCCAAGGTCATCCCATTGCTGCTTCACGGCGACGCCGCCTTTGCCGGCCAGGGTCTGGTTGCCGAGACACTCAACCTGTCGCAACTCCCCGGCTATCGGACGGGCGGCACCGTTCACCTGGTCATCAACAACCAGATCGGCTTCACCACGACCGCCACCGAGGCAAGGTCATCGCGCTACCCCACCGACATCGCCAAGCTGGTCGAAGCGCCCATCTTCCACGTCAATGGCGACGATCCGGAAGCGGTAGTTTGGACGGTCGAGTTGGCCGAACGGTTCCGTCAGAAATTCCACCGGGATGTGGTGATCGACATCATCGGCTACCGGCGCCACGGCCACAACGAAGGGGACGAACCCGCGTTCACCCAGCCATTGATGTATCAGAAGATCGCCAACCGGCCGTCGGTGCGCGAGCTTTACCAACTTCAACTCGAGGGCGAGCACGCCATCACCCTCGACGAAAGCGCCCACTATCGCGACGAGCTCCAGAGCATGCTCATCGAGAAACACCGGGAGGCTCAGGAGAGCTGCCCGATGCCGACGGACGATCTTCACGCCTTCCACGAGCTGTGGACCGGGCTCAACAACCCCTACACCTTCGATCCGGGAGAGACCGGAGTTTCCGAGGAGGCGCTCGACCAGGTCATCGCGGCGCTGACCACGGTTCCGGACGGTTTCCAACTCAACCGGAAGGTGGGTCGGCGGTTGCCGAAGGTCCAAAAGGCGATCGAGGAACGAGGAACCGTCGATTGGCCGCTCGCCGAGCTCCTCGCGTTCGGAACCCTCCTTCAGGAGGGACTGCCGGTGCGCCTCTCTGGCCAGGACAGCGTTCGCGGCACCTTCTCCCATCGTCACGCCGCCTGGTACGACACCCGCTCGCAGGAAAAGTACGTACCCCTCAACCACATCTCCGATGACCAGGCCCGGATCTGCGTCTACAACTCGATGCTCTCCGAGGCCGCGGTGCTCGGCTTCGACTACGGATACTCCCTCGTCGAGCCCAACATGCTGGTCCTGTGGGAGGCCCAGTTCGGCGACTTCGCCAACGGCGCCCAGGTCATCATCGACCAGTTCATCACCCCGGCCCTCGACAAATGGCAGCGGGGCAGCGGGATCGTCATGCTGCTGCCGCACGGCTATGAAGGCCAGGGGCCCGAGCACTCCAACGCCTACCTCGAGCGCTATCTGACGCTGTGCGCCGAGGAGAACATTCAGGTCTGCAATCTGACGACCCCGGGGCAGTACTTCCACGCGCTCAGGCGTCAGCTCAAACGGCCCCTCCGTCGTCCGCTCGTGATCATGGCTCCGAAATCGCTCCTGAGGTCGCCGAGGTGTGTCTCGCCGGTGGACGAGCTGGTCACCGGCTGTTTCCGCGAGATTCTGGATGACCCCAACCCTCCCGCAAGCGCCCGCCGGCTCGTGCTGTGCAGCGGGAAGGTCTTCTACGATCTGGTTGCGGGACGGGAACAGGCCGGGACGAGCGATGTCGCCATCGTCCGGGTGGAACAGTTCTACCCGTTCAACGAGGAGATGTTTCTCCGGGTCACCGATCCCTATCGTGCGGCCCAGGAGATCGCCTGGGCCCAGGAGGAAACCGCGAATCGAGGCGGTTGGGGATTCATGATGCCCCATCTTCAAACGGCGTTCCCCGATCACCCTCTGCGCTACATCGGACGCGGACCGAGTGCCAGTCCGGCCACCGGATCGCCGAGGGTGCACCGGGAACAGCAACAGGCCATCGTCGATCAAGCACTCGGCGATTGATGGTTCAACCCGGATTTTCAGAGACACCAGGTGCCCAGACCGATGCGAGTCGGGACCCTCACACATCGCGCGGAGGCAGCAATGACGGTTGACGTGACCATCCCCGAGATCGGCGAATCCATCAACGAAGGGTTCCTCGCAGAGTGGTCGAAGCAGGACGGCGCCACGGTGGCGGCGGAGGATCCGCTCCTCGTTCTGGAGACCGACAAGATCACCATGAACGTGACCGCCGAGGTTGCCGGAAGGCTCGAGATCCTGGTCGCCGAGGGTGAGAGTGTTCAGGTGGGCCAGGTCGTGGCTCGCATCGATCCAACCGCTGCGGGTGACGAGACGCCGATCGCGGCGGAGGCCGAGGCGGCGGAGCCCCCCGCGCCGGCCGTACGGGAAGTTCCGCCAACCGGAGCCGATGCCTCCCCCGCTCCGACCGCCGATCTCTCCGATCTGTCGCCGGCGGTACGACGACTTGTCGAAGAAAACAAGCTCGATCCCTCCGCCATCAAGGGTACGGGCAAGGGCGGACGCATCCTCAAGGGCGATGTCCTCGCCTTGATGAAGACGCCGACAACCCCCGCGGCCGAGGCTTCGGCACCTCCGACGGCTTCCGAAGCCCCACCCTCTCCACCGACGCCGATGCCCGGACCGACCGCCGTCGTCGATGCCGGCCAGCGTCAGAGTAGAAAACCCATGTCGCGACTCCGCCGACGGCTGGCCGAGCGACTGGTTCAGGTCCAACAGACCACCGCCATGCTGACCACGTTCAACGAGGCCGACATGAGTCGGGTGATGGCTCTTCGCTCCGAGTACAAGGACAGTTTCACGAAACGGTACGGGGTCAAGCTCGGCTTCATGTCGTTCTTCGTCAAGGCGGTTGTGGATGCGCTCAAGACCGTGCCGGAGGTCAACGCATTCATCGAAGGCGACGAAATCGTCACCAACCACTACTACGACATCGGCATCGCGGTGAGCAGCGAGCACGGTCTCGTCGTGCCCGTGATCCGGGACGCCGATCGCCTCTCCATGGCGGGGGTCGAATCCGCCATCGGCGAGCTCGCGACCAAGGCCCGCGACCGTACCCTCGGGATCTCCGATCTCCAGGGCGCGGTCTTCACCATCACCAACGGCGGGATCTTCGGTTCACTGCTCTCGACACCGATTCTCAACCCACCCGGGAGTGCGATTCTCGGCATGCACTCGATCAAAAAGCGCCCGATCGTCGTCGATGATGAGATCGTGATTCGACCCGTGATGCAGCTTGCCGTATCCTACGACCACCGGATCATCGACGGCAGGGAGGCCGTGACCTTCCTCAAACGGATCGTTGACTGTCTCGAGAACCCCGAGCGTCTGTTGCTGGAGATCTGAGCCATGAAGGAATTCGACCTCGTCGTCGTCGGCGCCGGCCCGGGCGGCTATGTCTGCGCAATCCGCGCCGCCCAACTCGGGTTGAAAGTGGCGCTTGTCGAGAAGCGGGCAACCTTGGGGGGCACCTGCCTCAACGTGGGCTGCATCCCGTCGAAGGTCCTCCTGGAGTCATCGGAAGTCTTCGAGACCACCATGAATCACGCCGATGAGCACGGGGTCGTGGTCGGTGACGTCGGTCTCGATCTCGAAGCCATGATGGCGAGGAAGGACCGCATTGTCGGCGAACTCACCGGCGGCGTCGCCGGCCTCATGAAGAAGAACAAGATCGAGGTCTTCGCCGGACGCGGTGAGCTCGTGGCCGCGGACAAGGTGGTGGTCCACGGCGACGAGGGCGACTCCGATCTCGGCGCAAAGCACGTCTGTCTTGCGATGGGCTCCACCGTCATCAATCTCCCCTTTCTCCCCATCGACGGCAACCGGGTGGTTTCGTCCACCGAGGCACTGAGCTTCGACTCGGTTCCCAAGCACCTGGTGGTGATCGGCGCCGGCGCGGTCGGACTCGAGCTGGGAAGCGTCTGGCGAAGGCTCGGCGCCGAGGTCACCGTGATCGAGATGCTGCCGACCATCACCCCCTTCGCCGACAAACAGATGGCCAAGACACTGGAGAGGGCCCTGACGGATCAGGGCCTCGATATCCGACTCGAAACCACCGTCACCGCCGCCAAGGTCTTGAAGACAAAGGTCAAGCTCACGGTGGAGAACGCCAAGACCGGGTCCGACACCATCGACTGCGACCGTGTTCTCGTGGCCGTGGGACGCCGTCCGGTGACCGACGGAGCCGGCATCGAAAGCGTCGGTGTCGAGCTCGACGAGACCGGTCGAGTCGCGGTCGATGATCATCTGCGCACCAACATCCCCAACATCTACGCCATCGGCGACATCGTCCGTGGGCCCATGCTGGCCCACAAGGCCGAGGACGAGGGTTTGGCGGTCGCCGAGCAGATCGCCGGGATGCCGGGGCACGTCAACTACGAGGTCATCCCCAACGTGGTCTACACCGACCCCGAGCTGGCCATGGTCGGCCGTACCGAGGCCGAGCTCAAGGAGGCCAAGGTCCCCTTTGCCGCCGGGCGGTTCATGTTTCGCGCCAACGGCCGCGCCAAGAGCCTCGGTCAAGAAACCGGCATGGTGAAGATCCTCGCCGACAAGGAGACCGACGAGATCCTGGGCGTCCACATGGTGGGGCCGCGGGCTTCGGAGCTCATCGGAGAGGCGGCGGTGGCGATGGAGTTCCGCGCGTCCGCCGAAGACCTCGCCCGCACCTGCCACGCCCATCCCACCCTATCGGAGGTGGTCAAGGAAGCGGCAATGGCGGTGGACAAGAGGGCGATCCACTCGTAAGAAATTCGGAATGCGGAATTCGGAATTCGGAATTTCCATCGCAAGGAGATTTCGGATTTCGGATTTCGGATTTTGAATTTGCCATCGCAGCATCACAACATCGCTTCGTTTTGAGTTCTCAATTCTCAGTTTAAGAACTGAAAACTCAAAAATTCAGTATCCCTTTGGCTCCCCAGGCCGGATTCTCCTGCGGTCGCTGTTTCTCTATCCTCAATAGAATCAGCATTTTCATGAAGATATCGTTATTTTCTAGTATTTTTTATAAATACCTGGAATTTTTTTAGACAATTCACCATTGTTTGCTGTGAATCTATGAACGCCGGCTGGGCCGGCGGAAACAC
>JARFRM010000145.1 GCA_029287235.1 Thermoanaerobaculales bacterium | reverse complement strand
CGTGCTGTGACATCGCCGCAAGTGTACCGCGTGCGGCAGCACGCGCCTCTTCAACGCCCCTGAAGAGCAGGCAAGATGCCTGCTCCACAACCCATCGCAACTCCAGTTGCCCCATGGTCTTAAAGTCCGATTGTGGGGTAGGCTTCCAGCCTGCCCTTCAGAGACCTTCCCGTCGGAGTGATGCCTGCTCCACAACCCATCGCAACTCCGTTTCCCCATGGCCTTACAGTCCGATTGTGGGGTAGGCTTCCAGCCTGCCCTTCAGAGACCTTCCCGTCACCTCTGAATCACCGTGCTGGTTGTGCGACGCCGGGTCGCCAAGGGCGACCCAGAACGCCGATTCCGAAAGACCCGTCTCGCAGCGGCAGCGGCACCTACCTGGATCGCAGCAGAGGATTCCGGCGTACACTAGCTCCGTGCACGAAGACTCAAGCTACGCGGTCATCGTGGTGACCCACAACCACGCCGGGACACTCGCGTCGTGTCTCGACGCGGCGTTTGCACTCGAGCCGCCGTTCGACGAGATCATCGTGGTCGACAACGCGTCGACCGACGGCTCTGCGGAGATCGCCGACACCCGATCCGACAGCGGTCTCCGGCTGATCCGGGAATCGACAAACACCGGATTCGCCGCTGCGGTCAACCGGGGTCTCACCGAGACGACGGCGCCATGGGCGCTTCTGCTCAATCCCGACTGCGCCGCGAGTCCAGGCTTTGTCGCCGAGATGCTCTCGGCCGCCCGCCATCGACCCGAATTCGACGAGATCGGCGCCATCACCGGACGACTGATCAGATCGGCTGACCGGGTCCTCGAACCGTCCGCCATCATCGACGCCGCCGGGATGATCGTCGATTCCTCCGGTCGCCACTTCGATCGTGGCGCAGGGGAGCCCGATGACGGTCGCTACTCGAATCCGGCCTGGGTCTTCGGCGGCACCGGGGCCGCCACCCTCTTCCGCCGGTCGGCCCTCATCGACATCGCCTACCCGGACGGCCAGATCCTGGCCGAGAGCTTATTTGCCTACCGAGAGGACGCCGAGCTCGCCTGGCGCCTTCAGTGGCGGGGCTGGCGGTGTCTCTACACACCCGACGCCATCGCCGTCCATGGCCGGTTCTTCCAACCCGAAGGGGGACGGCGGGGACACACGCTGATCAACCGGCTGTCGGTCCGCAACAGATTTCTTCTCCGAATCCACTGTGCCGACCTGGGGTGGCACCTCCGTTGTTTCCCGTGGTGGAAAATGCGGGATCTGATGGTCATCGGCGCGTGTCTGACCATCGAGCGCTCATCGCTACCCGCCCTGGCCGAGGTCTGGCGCGGCCGGCGAGATGCCACAGCCCGCCGCCGTTGGGTCCTTTCCCGCCGCCGCGTCCCGTCTCGACGAATCTGCCGTTGGTTCCGTAAACGCGGTCAGGTGGAGGAGCTGTGAAGGTTGCGATCATCGGCACCCGCGGGGTGCCTGCCAACTATGGGGGTTTCGAGACCTTTGCCGAGGAGCTCGGCCGGCGACTGGCCGAACGCGGCCATGAGGTGACCGTCTACGGCCGCCGGGGCTTTGTCGATCCGTCGTTGGGCAGGTACCGCGGCATGCGCCTCGTCGTTCTGCCGTCCATCCGAACCAAACACCTGGAGACCGTGTCCAACACCCTGGTTTCGGCCCTGCACGCTGCGGTGGCGCGATATGACGTGGCCTTGATGTGCAACGCCGCCAACGCGCCTTTCATCCCCATCCTCCGCTGGACCGGAATTCCGGTGGCCATCAATGTCGACGGCCTCGAACGCAAACGCCGCAAGTGGGGCGCCGCCGGGCGCGCGTACTACCGCCTCGGTGAACGACTTTCCGCGTGGCTGCCCAACCGACTCATCACCGATGCCCGTGTCATTCATCGCTACTACCGCCGTTTCTACCGGCGGCCGTCCGAGATGATCGCCTATGGCGGCGATCTCGAGCCCCCGACGACATCCGCCACCCTCGAACGCCTCGACCTCCAACCCGACGGCTACGTCCTCTACGTCTCGCGGTTCGAGCCGGAGAACAACCCCGACCGCGTGCTCGAGGCCTGGTCGCGGGTGACCGGCGACCGGCCGTTGGTCATGGTCGGCGGCGCACCCTACGCCGATGATCTGATTCGGAGAATCAACGAACTCGCCGACCACCGGGTCGTCCTACCGGGCACGGTCTACGGCGACGGCTATCGCGAACTCCTCTTCAACTGCCGGGCCTACATCCACGCCACCGAGGTCGGGGGAACGCATCCGGCGTTGGTGGAGGCCATGGGCGCCGGCCGGCCGGTGCTGTACTATGACACGCCGGAGAATCGAGAGGTCGCCTCCGGGGCCGGTGTGGCCTTCCGATTCTCAGGATCGACGAGTCTGGAGACAACGCTCGAGATCCTGCTCGACGACGAGGAGCGACTCGCACGGCTCGGAGATCGGAGTCGCGCGCGGGTGGCCGAACGGTATCGTTGGTCATCGGTGGCCGACGCCTACGAAGAGGTGTTGCAGACACTATGCTGAAGGAACGCGTCAAGCTGGTTGCCTACTGGGTGTGGACCACCGATCTGATCCTCACCACGGTGGCCTTTCTCTTGGCATGGTGGCTCCGCTCCAACGTGCTCCCGCAGGTCTTTCCCGAGACCTTCCCCACCGAGCTCTACCCCCTGTCGCGCTACCTCGGACTGCTGCCCCTGGTGCTCGCCATCTGGACGTTTCTTCTGGTCACCCGGGAGGCCTACACGTCACGCCGCACCGTGGCTCTGGCCATGGAGGCGTGGCAGGTCGTCCAGATCGTCACAGCCGGCACCTTGACCCTGGCGGCGGCAGGTTGGCTGCTCCGTCTCGAGTTCGTGTCACGACCGTTTCTGCTGCTCTTCGGTGTCATCGACCTCGTACTGCTTCTCGCCGAGAAGCTGGCCCTGCGGCTCTCTGCCCGCCACGTTCGCAGCCGCGGCTTCAACTATCGCACCCTGCTCCTGGTGGGGATCAACCAGCGCTCGGAGGAGGTGGCCCGAATCATCGAAGACCACCCGCACTGGGGACTCAAGCTGCTCGGCTTTGTCGCTCCCAACGGCAGCTTCCCCGAAACGGTTGCCGGATTGCCGGTGCTCGGTCGGGCCGACGATCTTCCACGAATTCTGCAGAACGAAGTCGTGGATGAGGTGATTTTCGTTCTGTCGCGCCGGCAGCTCGAGGAGTTCGAGGAGAGCTTCCTGCTCTGCTCCGAGCTCGGGATCCGAGCCCGCGTCGCGCTCTATTTCCCGCACATGAAGGCGCGGGTCGTTCTCGAGGAGCTCGAGGGCATTCCGCTGCTGACCTTTACCAACACACCCGGCGCCGTCTTCCCGCTCTTCGTGAAGTGGATGACCGATGTGCTCCTCTCGGCGGTTCTACTCGCGATGCTGTCGCCGCTGCTCCTCGTCATAGGACTTGCGGTCTGGCTCACCTCCAAGGGACCCATGCTCTACACCCAGAAGCGGTGCGGACTCAACGGCCGACGCTTCAACCTCTACAAGTTCCGCACCATGTACGTCGGCGCCGATGAGCGCCTCGAAGAAGTCGCCCATCTCAACGAGGTCAACGGCCCCGCCTTCAAAGCCAAACAGGACCCGAGGGTGACTCCCGTCGGACACTGGCTGCGTCGCTGGTCGATTGATGAGTTGCCGCAGCTGGTGAATGTTCTCAAAGGCGAGATGTCGCTGGTGGGACCGAGGCCACCGATCCCCGCCGAGGTGGAGCTGTATGAGCGTTGGCAACGCCGACGGTTGTCCATGAAGCCCGGCATCACCGGGCTTTGGCAGGTCTCCGGCCGCGCCGGGATCGATGACTTCGACGACTGGATCGCGCTGGATCTCCGCTACATCGACCAGTGGTCGCTGTGGCTCGACACCAAAATTCTGCTCAAGACCATACCGGCGGTCATCTTCGCCCGGGGAGCGGCGTGAGAATCAAACCGCAAAGACGCAAAGGACGCAAGGATCAACACAACACGAAGAGCCCGCGCAGCGTGCTGCGCGGGCTCTTCGAAAATGGGATGCTTGGCGATCCTTGCGTCTTTGCGGTGTTTATTTCGTGATGACGAGATCTTTCATGGAGACGAGGATGCAGACGAGCTCCTGGGTCTCGTTCTCGCCATAGCCTTTGTTCTGCATCGCCATCCCGACGTCGTTGCCGGCCGAGAGGAAGTCGGCCTTCGACAGCTCGAGGTGAGCGTGAGCCGACGGCATGTCCCTGCCGGTGTACACCTTGGGGCCGCCGGTCCCGGTGGAGACGAAGTCGGAGACGTTCTTGACAAGCTTTTCTTCGTCGATGTGACCCCAGAACCGTTCAAAGTCCGGGTTGATTGAGTGGAGACGTACGATCTCCCTGGTGAGATCCGTGATCTTGTCGTACTCGCCGAGGCGAAAATAGAGCGGTTTGGCGGCCTGTCGCTGGACACGCGCCTCCTCGGAATCGGCACACATTTTCACGACTTCCGCCATCTGTTGGTCCACCGTGGGACTTTCGCCCGCACCGGCGAGACCGACCGAGACGAGTCCCACGAGAACTGCTGCTGAAACCCACACCGTTTGTTTCGAACTTTTCATGATTCCCCCTTGTTCACTTCGTTGCGGTCTGATGGAGCCGGCTGGGCGCGAGCGTTTCCCGGTTTCTCGTAACAGAACCGTGGGGCTCGCGGTTCATTCATCGACTCACAAAATTACTAGATTGAGACGCCATTTCAATAAAGCGTACCACACTCCAGGCACCTGCGTTGCAATCGGAGACGTGTAGGAGCTGTTAGCCGTTAGCTGTTAGCTGTTAGCTGTTGATGGGACAGACATTCATGGCCGCTCCGTCAACCCTGCGATGGAGCTAATGGCTAAAAGCTCATAGCTAATAGCTTCACGTTTGCTTTCCGGCTTCATGGCCTGCCCCACAACCCGGCACCCGCAGTTCGATGAGACCCTGGTGGCGGAGCGCGGTTACGAAGAGGGCGAGGCGTTGTCCCATCCCCTCGGCACGATCGGGGTGGGCCTCTGCGGTCGCGATCGCAATCTCGGCAAGCGTCTCCCCCCTGTCCAGCCGCTGCCAGACAAAGCTGCCGAGATCGTCGAGGCGGATCTTGGGGTGCGACATGAGCCATCTGAGGGAATCGAAGGCGCCTCTGAGACCCCGTGTCTCCGGTTTGGGCCGCTCCACGATGACCCGCCCGTCCCCATCGGCCCGCCATTGGCCAAGCCGATGGGGCACGCAATCCATGATCGCGCTGTCGACGACCTCGCTCACGAGCGCGACCGGTGCAGCGGCAGCCACACCAGGAGAACCAAGAGCAGGGGGTAGACCAGCAACCCGGCGCCGAAGCTGTTCCCGAGCGTGGGCAGCAGGTGTTCGGTCTCCGCCATCCCGAGCTTGGCCTGTTCATAGAGCACGATGAAGGCGAGCAGAACCGCCATCAGGCTCTGACCGGCGATGAGGCCCGAAGCCACCAGGACACCCGAGTTCTCGGCCTTCATCTTCTCTTCGTCGGAAGCATCCTTCCGCGCGAGGAACCAGTCCATGATGGCGCGGAAGACACCGCCGACGAAGACCGCCGAGGTCGTCGGGAAGGGCAGGTACATACCGACCGCGATGAGCATGGGAGCGGGCGCCTTGATGAGGATCAGGGCCACCCCGAGGAACATCCCGACGATGACCAGCGGCCAGGCCATCTCGCCGCCGACGATGCCCTTGCCCATGAGCGCCATGAGACCGGCCTGGGGCGCAGGAAGCTCGGCGGATCCAATGGTGTAGGCCTGATCGAGTACCATGAGCAGCACCGGCATGGCGAAGGCCGCGGCGACGACGCCGATGAGCTCGCCGACCTGCATCTTCCACGGCGTCCCGCCGAGGATGTGACCGACCTTGAAGTCCTGCATCATATCGCCGGCGACACCGGCCGCACAGCAGACAATCCCGGAGACCCCGAGCACCGCGGCCAGACCGTGCACCCCGGTGACCCCCATGAGAACCATGAGCACCGCCGAGATCACCAGTGCCGACAGGGTCAACCCCGAGATCGGGTTGTTGGAGTTACCCACCAGACCGACGAGATACCCGGCGACGGCCGCAAACAGAATACCGAGCACCAGCATCACCGCGGTGAGCACCACCGCCCCTCCCGTGGAAGCCGAGAAATAACGATAGAGAAAAAACATGGGGATGGCCATGACGCCAATGGCGACCATGATCCACTTGAGGTTGAGATCCTGCTCGGTGCGGTCGAGAGCCGCCGCATCGGGATCACCGCCCTTGACGGCGGCGAAGACCTTGGTCATCCCACTCACGAGCGACTCTCGCAGGGTGTAGAGGGTGTAGAAGGCCGAGACGATCATGGTCCCCACCGCCAGCGGTCGAATCTGGCGGAACCAGACATCGATCGCCAGGCCGATGAAACCGTCCTCGGCGACCCCGGCCGAGACCGCCGGGTTGAGGAAGAGCGCCAGCGGAACCAGCACGAGCCATCCGGCAACCGCCCCGGCGAAAAGGATCGCCGAAATCCTCAAACCGACGATGAAGCCGACTCCCATGACCATGGGCGAGGCCTCGGGGGTCGAGAGCAGAATGCCGCCCGCGTACTCGATTTTGTTGCCGACGATCTCGATGGCCGATTTGGAAAAATGCTGAAAATGCTGCGCCTTGTCCTTGATGAAGTGGATCCCGGCGTCGTTTTTGAAGAGCTCCCAAACAGCGGCGATCCCCATGGCGCCGAAGACCAGACCGGCGCCGGTCTGACCCTTCTGGCCGGCCTTGACGATTTCCGATGCAGCGACACTCTCGGGAAATGGCAGATCAGCTTCCACCACCAGCGCCCGGCGCAGGATGATCACGAAGAGCACCCCGAGCACCCCGCCGATGAGCATGATCAAGGTCGCGTCGCGAAGGTTGAACTCGGTCCACGCACCACTGATCATGAAGGCCGGGATGGTGAAGATGGCCCCTGCCACCAGGGATTCACCCACCGAGGCCGTGGTCCGGGCGATGTTCTCCTCGAGGATGTTGCCCTTGAAAACACGAAGGGCTGCCATGGCGACCTCGGCGGCCGGGAACGTGGCAGCAACCGTCAGGCCGACCTTCATTCCCAGGTACGCGTTCGCCGCCCCCAGCACCACGGCCATGATGACACCGAGAAAAACCGCCTTGAATGTCAGCTCCGCCATGGTGGACGATGCCGGCACGTAGGGCTTGAACTCCTGATCAGCCATGAACCCCTCCCCCTTGTTGCGCCCCGGATTCTACCGTATTTGAATCCTGCCCGAGTCTCGAGATCCCTCGATCATCACTCTCCAGGCGCTGGAACCCCGGCCCGACCCGGTTTCGGGATACGGTCACCGCCAAAACACTCGCGACAGATCTCCTTGCTCCAAGTGGACCCGGACATCCGGACCTCACTGCAGTGGCGGATCTCAAGCCGCGCCGCTGCGCGCTCGGTCTCGCCCTGCTTGCAGAGAAGGCTCGTGAGCCGAGCCTCTGCGAACGACCCTCCGGGGTAGCGATCGAGCCAGTTCCCGTACTCGTCGGCCACCCGACGGCCGTCGAGGGTGGGATCGACCTCCCGCCGGAGGGACGCACCGATCATGGTGACTCCATAGAGCGTTTCCCGGACCTCGGAGCCCGCGTTCGCGGCGACCACATCGATGAAGGACGCGGTTTCGTCGGCCGACCACCGCAGGCGTCCGGCGAGAGAACGGACGGCGCGGGCGTAGACCGGGGTCAGGTCCGGCGCCACAGTGCCGAGAGAGGCGAGAGCCGCGGCCACCTCCGCTTCCGTGGCGCATCTCGAGGCCCATCGAACCCCGGCCACCCGGACATAGACATCATCGGGGAAATCGCCATCGAGCGTCTCCACCATCGATCCCAGAAAGTCGCACTGGGCCTCACGCGCGGCGGTGGCGTCATCGTGCGACCAGAGGATGCCCTTTGGTGGCCTGGGAGGGCTCGCCAACTGGTGGGTGACACCGGCCACGGCGGCGATGGGCTTCGAAGGTGAGACCGCCATCCAATCGTCGATGGCCGCCCCCACCTCGTCAAAGGCATCTGGACCCGGTTGATTGTGCGGGTCGATCATCCGTCTCTGAAAGGCGCCGAGGACACCGTCTGCGACCCAGTCACCGTTGTCCGCCCGGAGGTCCTCAACCCACATGGCAAGCTGTTCGAGTTCATCAAACCGGCCATCGCCCATGAGCTTGACCGCCGCCTCCTCAACCGCTTCCCGCCCAGCACCGGATCTCGAATCCACTCTCGGCTTTAGGGTCTCCGACACCCTCGGAACAAGGTCGGCCAGAGCCATACAGTGAAGTTGATGGGCCATTCGTCCGTCAGTTGAGGATCCGTCGAACCAATGTTCGTACACAACCCCAACCACATTGCCCATCTCGTCCAGCACCGGGGATCCGAGCCGAATCGCACCGTAGGCCGCCTCGTCCACCGCCAGCGAAAACGTCGCGGAACCACGGCTGACCGGGTTCCCTTTCAGAACGATCTGCGCGCAGCCCGGGACATCGAGGGCACAACCCACGATGCTCAGCGGTTGAGGGGTACCCTCCATTGGCGCAACCCTCAGCATTGGAACACCGAGACCGGTCGGCCTCGCGGGAGCAGCGGTCACCACGACCAAAGTCGTGTTGAAGTTTTCGGCTGGTTTGATTGCCAACTCCTCCAGACCGTTGAACCCGTCTCCACCTTCGACCCGTGGAGTGACGATCCACGATCGGATCCGCTCGCCTCGTCCGAGGATTTCGAGAGTCGCTTCGACGCTCGGATATCGCGCGGAAGGCGTGCCCATGGCAGTGACAAAGACCGGAGGTCTTCCGCCGTCCTGCAACACCAGAAACCCGAGTCGTTCGGTCGCTGAACCCGTGCCTCCACCACCCTCGCTGATGACCGCCGTCAAGTCCGGCCAATCCCTCGGGTCACCGGCCGCCCATTCGCCCCCGGAAGACCGGCTCGCCCACTCGAGCTGGGAAAGGTAATTCGCTTCGTTCTTCCAGATCTTCCGCACGTCTTCGCCATACCCACCTGCATCGTCGGAGAAGAAAGCGTTCGCAGCCTGCCGGTCCCCCGCCAGCACGGCCATATAGGCCGCCCAGTGGAAGTTGAGCCTCTCCGGGTACCGCTGATTGATCAGCTCGAGCCCATCGCGAACCCGCGGCCAATCAAAGCCGTGCTCGCCGAACACCTTCTTCTTCTCGCTCCCCCTCCCGAGGCTGACGGCGATCCGTGCGTAGAGCTCTTCGCCGAAGGGGTTGATCTCGGCGTCGGTGGATGACGCCGCGAACCGTTCGACATCACCCCGGCTTCCACCCCACTGGGGCACACGGAAATGGGCTTCGTTGAGATAGATGGACAGATAGTCCGGCGCCGCTTTCAGCGCCTCGGCGAGGACTTCGGGAGTGTACGGCGGTGTCCGGCCCCGGAGATGGGTCATCCCGAGGAGAACCGACCAGTACTGGGGATCCTCCGGACGTTCGTCGTAGACCTCGGTCAGGACTTCCCAGGCTTTCTCGAGATACCGCTCCTTTTCCTGCGCTCCCTCCTGCGTCACTTCTCGGCCGAGACCGGCGCCCCGGTGCTCCCAGGCCAGGTTCCGATAGGCCGTGGCCAGCGCCACCCGCGCCGCGATGGAGCCCGGCCGCTCTCGATGCCACCGTTCCATCAGCTCTGTGCTCTCGACCATCCCGTGCTCCACCAGAGGTGACCGTCTGAGCTCGAGATCCTGGTAGAAGGCGAGGATCAACAACCAGCCATACGCGTCCCGCTGCCTCGACTCCACCAACGATTCGGCCCAGCTGTCGAGCTCCTCGAAACGACCATCCATCAGGAGCCGGGGGCCTCGCACGGTGGTGGTTTCGGCGCCTTCGACCTCGACCGGAAGCGGTTTCACCACCGGTTCGGGCCCGACGGGAGGACCCGCCGCCGACAATACCTTCCATTGCTGCCGACCCTCTAGGGGGACCTCCAAAGCGGTGCTCTCCACCTCGCTGGCGGTGCTTTCGAGGTGGCCGGTTTCGACCGGCGCCGATCTGAACGGGATCTTCACCCTCCGGTAGACCGAGTTCGCGGCCACGAGATCGGGATGCTCCGACCCGCCGCGACCCCCACCATCGAGCTTGAAAACCCCGACCGCGTAGTTGATCCCCATGGATCGTGCGGCATAGACCACCCCGCCGTCGCGGGTCGATCCGATCCCTGCAGGTTTTTCGGGCAATCCCCGAATGATGTCCGGCTCCCGGATCCAGGTGTCGACACTGACGGTTCCGTCGTCGCCGACACGAACAACCCAGGGAACCCCATCGCCCTCCTTGGTCCCGGCATCGGTGTGAACACCGGCGATCCACGCACCCCCCCGGTTGTCCGGCGCCACCGTCTTCGGATAGTCCCTGGCGGCACCCCCGAGGGTGCTCTGCCAAAGCACCTTCCCATCCGGATCCAATCGAATCAACCAGAGCACCGAATCGGCCTCGCCGGAACTCGTCCAGGCTGCGGCCAGGACTCCGCCATCGGTGGTCTCGACGGCCCCGACCGCGCTCTCGGACCCCTTCTCCGTCCCGGCGCGGACCGACCACAGCGGCTCGCCGTCCTCGTCGAGCTTGGCGACCCACGCGTCGCGATCCATGGTCCCGGTCACCACCACCCCGCCATCACTCGCGACCCGCACGCCCGTCACCTTGAGGCCCACCCCGGAACGGGTCAGGCGTCGGGTCCACCCCACCTCGCCTCGTTGGTCGAGCTTCATGGCCCAGACCGAGTTTCGGCCGGCCCGACCGACCGCCACAATCTCCCCTCTCGGCGCAAAATCAACCGAGGCTGGAAGATACAGGCCATCGCCGTCATACCGCCGCTCCCACGCGGTGACGCCGTTGTCTGCCAATCGGGCGAGCCACGGCACCTGTCCCCCGCGGATGCCGGGGTCGTAGAGATACCCGAAGAGCAGGATGGAGCCGTCCGAGAGTGTGCCGAGACCCAGTGGCTGGTTGAGATGCAGACCCGCGCCGTAGATCCTCTGCCACAGGGCTTCACCGTTCTCGGTGACGGCCACCAGACCGACCCCCTGGATCTTCTCCAGGTTGCCGTGACCCGCCACGAGGATCGAGCCGTCGTCTCGCTGGTGGGCGATCTTGGCGCCGGAGCGGATATTCGCGCCGATCCCGCCGCTCCAGGCAGTGGCCGACCCGGACTCCACCCCTTCGGCCGCCCGGGCATCTGTGGCGCCGCCGACCACCAGCGAGACACAGGCCGCCAACACCGGAATCGAAGTCTCGATCGCTCTGGAGAAGCAGAATCTCATTTTCAACCCCATCTTCGCTGGATTTGGGCAATCTTACATCACCGTAGGTGGGCGGGTTTCCCGGTCGAGCGGTCGATGACACCGCCGGCCGGAGATGTGGGTCAGTCGTCAGCCCCGATGGTCAACGGTTTGGCACAGTTGACATCACTCACGGCGCAACGGAGGTTCCAGAGAGTCGCGGCGACGGTCTATTCGCGCAGCTTCTCCTCGAGGAGCTGCCCGGCGATGGCCATGAGCTGGTTTTCGGTCACGACGCCCACCAGGCGATCATCCTTGATCACCGGCAGGCAGGACCAGCGGTTGCGGCGCATGATGTCGATTGCCTCGACGGTCGAGGTTTCGGGGGTCACTGTGACCGGATCGCGCTTCATGATCTCCGCCACCGGGAGCGGGCCCTCTCGGTGTTCGGGGTGGTAGGTGCCCACGAGCTTGATCAGCGCCCGTTGGGAGACCATGCCCACCAGACGGTTTTCGGCGTCCTCCACCATGACGTGGCGGATGTTGTTCCAGACCATCAGGTTGGCCACCAGATCCACCGGCTCGCTCTGTTCGACGGTCACCAAATCGGTGTCCATGCAGTGCTCGACCGTGAGGTAGTTCTGCTTCCAGCCGCCACCCTCCTCGAGTTGGGCCGGCTTCCAGGTCGCCACCGGTTGGCCGCTCTGCTGCCGCGCCGAGATTGCGGCCGTGACCGCCGACAACCGCTCCGAGAGCGGGCCCTTGCTCCCGAGGACGGCCAGGGAGTCGAGCTGCCACTGAGCACCTGTCCGTCGCGACCTCACCCGCTCCTCGATGACGGCGAGATAGAGATCGATGTCGCAGCCGTCGAGACCCGAGGCTTCCAACCCTTCACGTGCAATGGGAAGGAGCTCGTCGACAATCAGTCGATCCGCGGGTTCGAGCACCCCTCCGGCCCAGTGGAACTGCGCGCCGAGGCCGTGCTCGGCGGCGGCAAAGAAGTTCGAGTGCGCATCATCGAAGCTCATGTGCTCGGTGATGTCGCCATAGCGGACCAGACACCCGCTGACCAGACCGAACCAGAAAGCGGCGTTGGCGATTTCGTCGCGGGGCGTCGGCCCCGAGGGTAGGATGCGGTTTTCGATCCGGAGATGGGGCTTGCCGTCGGAGATCCCGTAACAGACCCGATTCCAGCGGTAGACCGTGCTGTTGTGAAGGCGTAAGGCTTTGAGCGACGGAGGACGCCCCTCGGCGATCTCCTTGAAGGGGTCGTCATCGGGTTCGGTGGAGAGCAACGTACGGAAGCGGGCGATGTCCTCGCGGAAGATCTCGACGGCCGATGAGTTGACCCAATGGCGGCCGAAGCTCACCCTCGGTGTCTGCTCACGCAGATAGGGCATGGAGCGCCGGGTGTCGATGGACTGCTGGAAGAGACCGACCCTGGTTTCGCGCCACAGCCGCTTGCCGAAGAGCAGGGGCGAGTTGACGGCTGCCGCCATGACCGGTCCGGCCACCGCCTGGGAGATGTTGTAGATCCGGGCGAACTCGTGCGGCGCGACCTGGAAGTGGACCTGGAAGCTGGTGTTGCAGGCCTCTACCATGATGGAGTCGTGGTGGAGGTGAAGCTCGTCGACGCCCTTGAGGTAGAACTCGTAGGCCCCGCCCTTGAGCCGCGTCATGGCGTCGTTGAGGGCAAAGTAGCGCGGGTTCGGGGTCATGCTGTCGAGTCCGAGGTCGGATTTGACGAGGGTGGGGAGGATCCCCGTCAGGAGAACATCACCCCCGCAGCTCCGGGCGGCCTCTCGGACCTGGCCCAGCATCTCCCCGACCTGCCACTCCATGGCGCTG
>JARFRM010000177.1 GCA_029287235.1 Thermoanaerobaculales bacterium | reverse complement strand
GACGGGGCGAAGATGGTGAAGCCGCAGGCCAGACCCCGCTGGGTGAGGAAAAGGATGCTTCCAAGCGTGCGGTTCTTGACATCGAAACGCTGTTCGAGGAATTCATAGGCCGTGTAGACCTTCAACCTGTGGAAATGCGGGACGGCGGTGACACAGAGGATCACCATGGCGATGGGAAGCCCGAGATAGAACTGAACGAATCGCATCCCGTCCACATAGGCCTGGCCGGGTGCGGAGAGGAAGGTGATGGCGCTGGCCTGGGTGGCCATGATCGAGAGGGTGATCATGTACCAGGGTGTGGCCCTGTTCGCCAGGATGTAGCCATCCATGTCTTTCTTGCCGCGGGATTTCCAGACGCCGAAAACGACCACGAACACGAGTGCGGCGCCCATCACGATCCAGTCGATGGCACTCATGCTCTAACTCTGCAGGACTTCCTGGTAGAAAGCCTCGTACTGGGGAATGATACGGCTCGCGTTGAAGTCCCGGACCGCACGTTCCCGCGCCTTCCGCCCGAATCGTCGGTGTCGTTCGTGATCGAGCAGGAGACCGGCCGCGGCCTCGGCCATCTTTTCGGTTTCGCCGATGGGAAACAGATAGCCGGTCTCGCCGTTGGCAACGAGCTCGGGGAGGCCGCCGATGTCGGTCGCGATCACCGGCACGCTGCAGTTCATGGCTTCGAGCGCCGTCAGCCCGAAGCTCTCCTGCTCGCTGGGCAGGAGAAAGAGGTCGGCGCAGGAGAACAACGGTTCGAGCTGATCCTGCTCTCCAATGAAATGGACCTTGTCGCTCAGGTTGAGATCGGCGACCAGCTGTTGCGTCTCCCGGATCTGCGGGCCTTCGCCTATCAGGATGAGTCGCGACGGAACGATTTCTTGAACCCTGGCAAAGATACGAATGACGTCGTCCGTTCTCTTGACCGGCCGGAAGTTCGATGCATGCATGAGGATCTTCTCCCCGTTGGGAGCATAGGTCTCGCGCAGACTCACGTACCGACTCTGCGCCGGCCGGCCGGGATCGATGAAGTTGTTGATGACCCGAATCTCGCGCCGGATCCCGAACTCTTCGATGGTGCGCTTCCTGAGGTACTCGGAGACCGCCGTCACGCCATCCGACTCCTCGATGGCGAACTTGATCACCTTCTGGAACGATGCATCGGCGCCCACCAGCGTGATGTCGGTGCCGTGGAGCGTCGTGACGGTCTTGATGTCCTGTGACTTCAGGATCTGCTTGGCCAGATACGCGCTGGTGGCATGGGGCATCGCATAGTGGGCGTGAAACAGCTCGATGTGGAAGGTCTCGGCCAGGTCAACCAGCTTGGTCGCCAGGGCGAGGGCGTACGGGGGATATTTCAGGAGCGGATAGGTTGCGAAACCAACCTCGTGCACGAACATGTTCGGGTGAAAACCATGCAGTCGAAATGGAGTCGCGTAGCTGACGATGTGGACCTCGTGGCCCCGTTCCGCGAGCCCGATCGACAGCTCCGAGGCCACGACCCCGCTCCCACCATGGGTTGGATAGCAGAGCACCCCGATCTTCATGGAATCGTCTCCAGGCATTCGGGTCCGAAGAACTCGACCGGATTGTCGATCTTCAGCGCCTCCCGCACGAGGAACGGCTCGCCGAAAGTGACGCCGATATAGGTCCCATATTGACGATCCCTGGTCTCGATGCGTCTGATGAAATCCGGCCTGCTGATCAGGGTTTCGTCGCTGCCGTACTCGGCGCTTTTCGGGCTGTCGAACTGAGATGCATAGGATCTGATGGCTTCGATCTTCCTGTCGTGGGTGCCGGAGATGTCGACGACGAACGACGGAGAGAACTCGAAACGTGACTGGTAGAAAAGCACCTTGAAGGGTCGATGGGCCTCCTGCCCGGTGTCGAGTTTCTTCAAACCGGAAAGGTAGCTCGCCTCACGGACGATCCGGGAGGCCGCCTCGTGGTCGGGATGCCGGGCAACCCAATAGGGTGCGAACACGATTCTCGGCCGGTGGGTTCTGATCTCCCGAATCACCTTCAGCTTGTTTTCCATGTTCGACTCAACGCACCCGTCCGGCATGTCCAACGCCTTGTGGACGGACACGCCCATCACCTCGGCGGCGGCCGCGAACTCCCGTGCCCGGATCTCCGCGCTGCCCCGGGTCCCCATCTCGCCGCGGGTCAGCGCGACGACTCCGGTCGCATAACCCTCGGCCCCCAGTTTGATGATGGTCCCGCCGCACCCGAGCTCCACATCATCGGGATGCGCACCGAAGGCGAGGACGTCAAGCTCCACAGTTTCCCGATCGATCAATCCTCAGCTCCCATTCGAAAGACCTGGTGGTCGAAATGAGTCAGATCAACCGCCCGGTAGAGCTCCTCCAGCCAGGAGAAGCCGTACTTGAAGAGAAATGGAGTCACGTTGAAATATCTCTCCTGCAAGTGTCCATTGGGCATGAGCCCGTTTGCGAGTTTCGTCAGCTTTCGTCCCTGGATTGCCTGGTTCTTCTTGGCTGCCTGGATGACCTTGTTTTCCAAGACGCCCAATTGATGCTGGATCTTGCGATGCACTCCGTCGGCCGTCTGACCCAACGACCCGTCCATCGCCGTTGCTTCCCTGCAGACGGTGCCGAGATCGCGGTCGAGACCGGCGGCGGCAGTCGCCAATGCTCGCCGCAGGGATTCCGGAACCTCCTCGGCGGCGAGAGCATTCCTCTTCTCCGAAAGCCCTCCCCACACATCCTGAATCTTCACCGAAAGCGTCTCCAACGCCGACCCGATGTGCCTTTCGACGACGGTGAATCCCTTGCGTGGATAGACGACGGGCATCGGAAGTCCGAACGCCTCATACGCCTCTCGCAACTGTGCGAAATAGGCGATCTCCCCCGGCCCGCCGACATAGGCGACCGTTGGAAGGATGGTGTCCTGCACGAGAGGCCGCATCAGGACATTCGGGCTGAAGGCACGAGGGTTGTTGCGCGCCATCTCGATGAGTTCTTCTCTGGTGAATCGGCGATCCGGATCCTTGACGCTGAAGCCGTCATCCGAGACGTGAATCGGGTGTCGCTCGCGGTCCCTAAGAAACAGGTTGAGTCGACCCTCCTGCTGCCGGACTTGAGGGGTGTAGTTCTTATCGATCAGGCGTTCGGATGCCTGCAAGGCACACAGACTCGAGGGTGAGCCTTCCTCGATTTCGGTCAGGATCGGCTCTTGCGCCATGGCGATCAGATCGGGATGAGACGGATCGATGACCATCAGGCCGTAGTCGCTGAAGAGATGCGTCACCCAGATGGAGAACGCCTCGGCGAAAGATCGCCCGGGCCGATATGCGTCCCTCAGCCGCGACAGGAACTCCGGTTTGAACTCCGAAGGCG
>JARFRM010000164.1 GCA_029287235.1 Thermoanaerobaculales bacterium | reverse complement strand
TGGCGGTGGCGCTGATCGGCGTGTTCGCAGGCGCTGCCTGGTGGTGGGCGCGACGAAAGAACCTGGTCCGCGAGGGCATCACCGCCGAAGAGAAGCTCGGCGTCCAGATCGAGGCCTTCGCCGAGCCAATGGCCGCGCTGGTCACCCTGCCCTTTGCCTTTGTCGGCGAGATCGGCTGGAATCTCGCCTGGCTCGCCTACATCCCAATCGCGAGGATCCTGCGACGGCGGGGGGAACGGGAAGCGTGATGCGTCGTCTCGGTATTCTTGTCGGCATCGCGACGGCGCTCGTGTGGAACGGGTCGGCCGCGGATCTGGGTGCGCAGGAGTTCGAACCGCGGACATACGCGGTCACACCGCCGGGACTCAACTTTGTCGCTCTCGCCTACGGTTTCGCCAACGGCGCGGTCTTCATGGATCCGTCCCTGCCGGTGGACGATATCGACGCCGACATCCACTTGGTGGTGGCGCGCTACATTCGGACTCTCGAGCTCTTTGGATTGCCGTCCAAACTCAAGGTGGCCCTGCCGTTGTCCGACGGGCACTGGGAGGGCTTTCTCGAGAGTGAGTTCCGCACCCGCGACGCGGCCGGTATCGGCGACGCTCGGCTCATTCTGGAGACCCAGTTCGCGGGCACGGACACTCCGACTGAGACGGTCTGGGGCGCCCGGCTGCAGGTCATCCTCCCCACCGGACAGTACGACAACACCAGGGCCATCAACCTCGGCGCCAACCGATGGAGCGCGATCCCGGAGATCGGCTTCAGCTTTCCCACCGGCAAGTGGAACATCGAGGGGGCCCTCGGCGCCTGGATTTTCGGCGGCAATGACGATTTCTACGGCGGGTCGCGGCTCGAGCAGGATCCCCTGGTGGTGGCTAAGTTTCACGCCATCCGGACCATTCGTCCCGGCTTCTGGTGGGCGCTGGCTGCCGGCTACGGCTACGGCGGCCAAACAACGGTCGACGGCGTCCGGCGGGACACCATCCAACGCAACTGGCGGTTGGCGTTCGTGATGGCCTATCCGATCCGCCCGAACCAGGGAATCTTTCTGTCGGTCGGCAGCGGCGGCAATTTCGGTGCCGGCACCGACTTCGACACGATCAGCGTCGGCTATCAGTACGCGTGGGGTGGACGTTGAGTGGCGCCGCCTGGAACCTCGCTCATGTCCCCACCGCTGCTCTATTTGAAAATGCGCGGCATCAAAGGTCGAGAATCTGTATGATGACCACGCAACAATTGACTCAGGAGGATTCCATGTGCGATTTCAACAAGCCGCGGTTCTACGTTCTCGGTCTCACCTTCGTCGCTCTGATGCTGACCGTGTCAGCGCCGGCCGAAGCCCAGCGCAGCTTCGAACCGCTCTTCGACAAGTTCAGCTTCAAGGGCGAACTCAGCTGGGTGGGAATGAGCACCTCGATCGGTCTTTACGAGGATGAATTGGATCTGGGTGGAGTCCTCAATTTCGAAGACGATCTTAATCTCGGCGATCGAGAGACGACCCCTTCCCTCGATTTCGAGTGGCAGATCGCCAAGCGCCACCGCCTGGCCGGACGCTGGCAGGGCCTGAACAGGGGCTCGAACGCCCAGGCCCTGACCGATATCGAGTGGGGCGATGAAATCATCCCCATCGATGCCGACATCACCCTGACCTTCGATGTGACCCAGTTTTTCATCGACTACACCTACTACCCGTGGGTGAAGGAACGCTGGGCGCTCGGCTTCGGGATCGGGCTCCGGTGGATGGATATCGCGACATCTCTGACGTGGACTCTTCAGTCCGGGGGTACAGAAGAGGGTTACCAGGCGGCCGATGTGACCGCACCGTTGCCGTACCTCTACGTCGAGTATCGCCGGTTGCTGACCGAGAAATGGCGGATGATTCTCGGCGGCGGCATCCTCGATCTCACGATTGGTGACATCAGCGGCAGCCAGTATATCGGAAGAGCAGGGTTCGAATACCTCATCGGCAAACGCTGGTCCGTGGGCGGTGCGCTCAACATGGCGACGGTCGACGTTGAGGCAAAGAACATCAAGGATGACGACGATCTCGTCAACCTCAGAATGACCGTCGACATGGACATCTGGGATCTGAGCCTCTTCGGCCGGGTTCGATTCTGAGGATGACCCACCGAAACTGATCGATTGAAAAACTCCCCGGCGCCCGGCGTCGGGGAGTTTTTGATACGCAGGTGGCCTCCGCCGAGATCGGCAATGCAATCTTTGACCGCGATCGTACTTGAGTAGTGGACTAATCAGAAATTGAATTGCAGATCAGCACGTATTCGGATAAAGTGGTCGCATGATTGCGCGTACGCTCGGTCCGAAGCTCGAGAGTCTGGGGCGCCAGTTCCCAGTGGTCACCCTGACCGGGCCGCGCCAGTCCGGCAAGACGACGCTCTGTCGCATGGTCTTCCCCGGTCATCGATATGTATCGCTCGAGGCGCCCGACATTCGCAGATACGCAGTCGAAGACCCTCGTGGTTTCCTCGAGCAATACCAGCCACCGGTGATTCTCGACGAGGTTCAGCGGACGCCTGATCTTTTGTCCTATATCCAGGTCGCAGTCGATAGAAAGCCCCTGCCCGGCAAGTTCGTGCTCACCGGCTCCGCCAACTTCGCTCTGCTCGAGACGGTAAGCCAGTCCCTCGCAGGGCGGACGGCCATCGCCCACCTGATGCCGTGCGGCCATGATGAGATCGTGCGTTTCAAGAACTCGCCGACAGAGCTCTTCGAGACAATGCAGGCCGGAACTTACCCAGCGATCTTCGATCGAGATCTCGATCCGCTGGATTGGTACCGCGGCTACATCACAACGACACTCGAGCGCGACATCCGGCAACTCGTGAACGTCGCTGACTTGGGAGCATTTCAGACCTATCTCGAGTTGACCGCCGGACAGATCGGTCAATTGACGAACTTCTCCCGGCTCGGCGCCGATACCGGCATCACCGCCAACACTGCCAAAGCATGGCTGTCGGTTCTAGAGACCGGTTTTCTCGTTTTTCGCCTCCGCCCGTTTCATTCGAACCTCAGATCGCGGGCCGTCAAGACGCCCAAACTGTATTTCTACGACACCGGTCTCGCATGCGCATTGCTCGGCATTTCTGAACCGGCACAGCTGCGAACCCATCCGCTGCGTGGCGCCTTGTTCGAGAACTGGGTCGTGACGGAAGTCATGAAAGCGCGCGTTCACCGCGGTCTCCAAGATAGGGGGTTCTTTCTCCGAGATCGCAAGGGGTTCGAGATTGACCTCCTGCTCGACATTGGGGCTCGAATCATCGCGTCTGAGATCAAGTCAGGGCAGACTGTCGCGGGTGACTTCTTCGCCCATCTCGAACAGCTCCCGAAGGAGCTCCCCCGAAGCCAGGCAGAGCGCGGAATCGAGGCTCGGGTTGTGTACGGCGGGTCCGATCGGCAGCGCCGCCGCGAAATCGATGTCATCCCGTGGAACCAGGTCAAGGATCTGCCGTGGTGGTGATGGGGCGATTTCCTCACGCGGCAGCTCTTGTTTCGCCGTCAAGCGTGTCCGCAGCGAACTCTGACCCGGTTTTCTCATGCAGGATCACTCGGGCCTCCGGCATGTGCATCGCCTTTTCCCAGCGACAAACCTCGTAAAATTCCGAGGTCACAGCCCTCCAGAACTCGAATATCCTTCGCCTGAAGCCGGAGGCAGCAGTTCTCAAGTTCGGCACTGTTCGCTGTACGATGCCTGCGGCACAACCTGGGGAGGAGATTCTGATGTCGGTCAACACCACACGACGAATCCTGATGATCGCGGTGATGCTCGGCGCGCTGGTTCTGGCGTCATCCGCGCCGGCCGAGGCGCAACGTGCATACGAGCCGCTCTTCGACAAGTTCAATTTCAAGGCCGAACTCAGCTGGGTCGGGTTGAGCACCTCGGTCGGACTCTTCTCCGAGGAGTTGGATCAGGGATCGGTCCTCAATTTCGAGGACGACCTCGACCTCGGAGACCGG
>JARFRM010000148.1 GCA_029287235.1 Thermoanaerobaculales bacterium | reverse complement strand
GCCCATCCAGAACGACATTGATCTGCTGTGGCGCGACCACCGGGTTCGACCGAGCGAGATGCTCGTGTATCAGTCGGCCGGCGAGATCGAGTGCACATCGAAACGCGATTTCGAGGTGCTGATCCTGGCGATTTCGGAAATGGCCCTCGAGAGCGCCTTCGAGCGAGCCGGGATCGCCGTCGACCGCCGATGGCTGAAGAGCCTGGATGTGCTGCCGGTCTCGAAGACCGCGATCGACACACTGTGGGCGTGGATCGGATCGAATCTTCAGTCGGTGGTGGCAAACCCGGAGAGCATTCGCCGTCCGGCGGCATTGCAGACACTCAAGAACGATGGCGCGGGATTACTGGTCGACTGTTTGAGGATGAGTCGTTTGGGCTCGACATACAGTCGGTCGACCCGCCGGCGGCGCCTGGTCGAGGAAGCGGTCAAAATCGCCCGGAACGATGCACGGAGGGTGCACACCGTTGCCGAGCTCAGCCGCCTGTCCGGTGCTTCTGAGCGGACGCTTCGGAGAGGCTTTCACGAACGCTTCCAGACATCACCCAAGGCCTATCTCAAGGCCCAGCGCCTCATCGGCGTGCGCCGGGGGATCCGTGCGACCTCAGCGGAGGTTCCGATCAGCGACATCGCCAACGAGCGGGGCTTCTGGCACCTGGGCCAGTTCGCGGCCGACTACCGGCGGCACTTCGGCGAGCTGCCTTCTGAGACGGCTCGCGCCCGGGCGTAACGATACCGCCCATCGAACACACGGAAGAGCACGGGTTGCATGTACAGGAGAAACCTCCGTCATCGCGCTGTCGGCCTCGTAGGGTGCAACGAACTCCAACCCGACACCCCTCGAACATCCGATAAGCCAGCCGATCACTGGCTCCAGCAACGACCATCTTCCATACCCGCACGGCCGACGATGATCGTGACCGGTATGAGGGCGCCGACGATTTGGAGACGACGCATTCGCATCAAACGAACTCCTTCAGACGGTGTCTTCGACTCACTCCAGTGTCGCCGTGGGGAAGAGCTCCTCGATGGTCTTCGATCGCACCCATGAAATCGCCCTCAAATTGGTGGTCAAGTAACTGAACGGCCCGCCGGCGTACCGGCGGGTCGCACTCGAGTGAGGATTGTGGCTACTGTCCGAAGTCGGGCTCGCCGGTCGGGTCGAAGGGCAGCTCGTCGAGGTGCTCGATGAACTCGAGCGGGTCGAAGGGCAGTCTGTCGAACTCCACCGGCGGGTTGATCAGTGCCAGCGTCTCCGGTCGCGCATTGGAGATTCCGGTGTACGCCGGACCGCGGCCGGCCTCGCGATCCGGGTACTTTTCCTTCCACAACTCGTGGCGGGCGCGCATCCGACGGAATGGCTCCTTGAAGTGCAACATGTTGATGAGCAGCGGGGTCTGTTCCCGCGGATCGTTGTAGAGGTCGTAGTAGGCTGCGCCGATGCCGCTCGAGGCAGTCGGGTCGGAGGAGATCCAGTGCTGCTTGTAGTGGCGCTTCACCGACGCGCCGAGGATGTTGCCCGTGTAGATGAACACGTAGTCCCGCCGGCTGTGACCCTCGCCGTTGAGGAGTAGTGCCGTCTGGTCGATGCCGTCGCTGATTCGGTCGGTGGGGACATGCTCGAGCGCGCCGCCGAGCCTGGCAAAGGTGGTGTAGAGAACGGTGACGTGGATGATGTCGCCGACGATCTGCCCCGGCTCGATCACGCCCGGCCACCACGCCTGGGCGCTGACCCGAACGCCGCCCTCGAGGAAGTCGCCCTTTCCGCCGCTGAAGGGACCCTCGCCCATACCGAGACCGGGAGGCGGGTTGTGGGTCATGGGGCCGTTGTCGGACATGGCGATGATCAGGGTGTTCTCGGCGATCCCGAGCTCGTTGAGGGTGTCCATGAGGGCGCCCGCGGCAGCATCGAGGCCGGTCTCGTACCCGTCACCGACGATGCCGCGTTGAAGAGAGGTCTTCGTGGGTTGGGGAATGAACGACACCCACTGCGGCCACCAGGCCATGTAGAAGGGCTTTTCGGCCTTCGCGTTGCGTCGAACGAAGTCCAGGGCGCGGCGCTCCGCTTCGACGTCGAACTGGTTGTAGCAATCCGGGGTTGTGCCGCACCACTCCTTGGTTTCGCCGTCCTTCTCGCCCTCGTAGAACAGCACCCACCCCTTGGCGTTGAAGGTGTCGTCCAGCTTGAATGGATCCTCAGGGAGGAGCTCTTCATACAGGCCGAGCACTGCGTTGGCGGCCTCGCCCTGCTTGTGCCACAGGCTCGCAACTTGGTTGTAAATAGCAACGAAAGCCTCGTCGAAACCCTGGTTGTGCATGTAGGCCTGCTCGATGTCGCCGAGGTGGGTCTTGCCGAAGAAGCCGGTGGCGTAACCGGCTTGCGAGAGGACCTCGGCGGACGTCACGACCCAGTCAGCCATACCGTGATACTCGACCGGGAAACCAACCTGGTAGACGCCCATGCGCACCGGGTGCTGTCCGGACATGGCAGCCGCCCGGGTCGGTGTGCACGACGGCTCGCTGTACATTCTCGTGAAGAGCATTCCCTCCTCGGCCATCCGATTGAGGTGAGGTGTTTCGTAACCGCGGATCTTTTGCATCGCAGGGATTCCGACCGCGCCGAATGGCTGGTCATCCCACATGAAGTGGATCAGGTTCGGCGGTTGGCCGAATTTCTCTTGAAGCTCCGCGAGTTTGGCGTCGAGCTCCGCGTCCTCGACCTCCCAGACCGTGCCGTTCTGGGCCTCGAGGATGTAGTACTCGGCGTCATGGACGATGTCGGCTGCAAAGGTAACGGGTGCGAACATGACGAGTCCGGTCAGGGCGACGGCACAGATGGCGGATGTTTTCATTTTCGGTTTCCTTTCCTGGTTAGTCGTTGCAGAGGATCGAGACCTTGGTCATGGCGCGGTCGAACTCCGCGTCGGTCTTGGCGGCGGCGAGCTCGGACTTGGCCGCGGAGCACTCGGCAGCCTCCTCCTGGAACTCGGACTCGAGCGCCTCGACGACGTCCTGGTTTTGAGGGAAACACACGTCATCCGAAACACGTCGGATGTTGGCGCCTTTGCTGGTCTCTTCGACAACAACGCAGTCGTCGAGGTGGATCTCAGTCTGGTCGGTGACGACCTGGATGGCGCTGTTGCCCGTGTTGACGGTGTAGAGCATCCCTTCCTCGGCTGGGCTGCGGCCGAGAAGGCCACCAGCCGTGGCGCCGAGGGTGGTGTTGCGGCGCTTTTTCGAGCTCGAGCCGCCCGAAGTCGAGGCGTAGCCGATTGTGCCGCCGACAAGGGCGCCCTTGAGCGCGTCATTGTTCTTGAGCTTGACCTTCTCGACCCCGACCACGACGCCGTGACTGATCTTCGCGGAGGCGCCCTTCTGCTGAGCTCCGACGTCGCCCGGACCGAGTACGAGCAGGCCGACGACAAACACGCCGATCGTGAATCCGGTGAACGCTTTCATCTTTCGCTCCTTTGCTGCTTCGTTGTGCCGGTCGTCGGCCGATCTGTCGTGTCGCGGTCGAGCGACCGGACGACCATCGAGTGAATGACGGCAGAGAGGGACACCCCTCTCCGACGGGAGAGTTCCTCGAGCTGATCGAGCTCGCCCGGAGTGACGAAGCTGACCACCCGCTCCGATCGCACGGATGCCGCGGGCTTCGGCGGTCGGCCGAAGCGACGGTCTCTGTTTTCGGCGCTGTGATTCGTCATGACCCGGCTCGATTCCGGCTCACCAGAAGAACCGGAACGCCGCCACCGGACCGCTCATGGCGACGTCGTAGGAGAGAATGGTGCTCGAGCTGGAGTAGTCGTAGTCCATGTGACGGTAGCCTGCGAACACGGCGGCCCAGGATCCGAGCCGGAAGTCGATCGCCGCCAGCGCGTTCCACACGAGGTCCGAGCCGCCGGCGCCGATGTCGAAGCGGGCGGACAGGGTCCACCGCTTTCCGAGCTGCGGTCGCCACATGATCCCGGCGAAGGCGTCGGTCCACGACGCCGACGGGTCGATGTCGGGGAGAACCCGGAAGCTGACCGTCGGATCGAGCTCGAAGTACCTCAACCCGGCGATGACCCAGAACCGGTCGGCCACCTGAAATCCTCCCGCCCCCTCGAGGATGAGGTTCTTTACACGGATCTCGGCGGATTCGCCGGGCCCGGGGACGGGTTGATCACCTTTGAGGTTGAGATAGCTCGCGTCCGCGAGCAGGCTCCATCTCCCCTTCGATGCCTCGAAGTGAACGGTGAAGGCGGTCTGGAGATTGTCGAAGGCGTCGTTGAAATCGACCGCGAAATCGCCGGAAGGGCCGGCACCGAGCTGCATGGTTCCGTCGATGTTCATCGCCCACAGATAGAGCGGCGCGATCTGGAACTGCCATGCATCGCCGCCGCCGCTTTGGCTCCGGGCCGGCGCGGCGGAGAGCACCGTGATGCAGACCAGGATTGGAATGAGTCGCTTCATCTTCTCCTTCTCCTTGTCAATAGATTGATGGTTGAGCAACTTCACATTGCCGGTATACTGAGTGAGATTGAATCGCGACAACATCAGGAATTCGCAATCGTGACCATCCGAAGTGAATCGACACCGCGGCCACCCTCAGTACCGGTCGGCATCGTGAGCGGCGAGTTCAGCGACTTCGACGAGCTGGCCGAGACCGTCGCCGGATGGGGTTTGGACTGGATCCAGCTGGACCGTGGGAAGCTCCAGGCGCGCATCCGTCAGGTGGCCGGCCGGTCGATCCTGCTGTCCCGATTCGAGTTCAGCCGGAAGTTCCACCAGCGGGGCAGGACACCGCCGGGGCTGCGCACCTTCGGTTTCCCCGGTAGGAGATCCCCGGCGCCGGAGTGGCGAGGCCGCGCGAGCCGAGAGAACGAGGTCGTCGTCTTCCCCGCGAACGACGAATTCGACTCGGTCTCCCACGCCGGGTTCTTCGGCGACACCGTGTCGATTTCGGAAGAGCGAATTCGGCAGGTTTCCCGGCACCTCGGGCTGCCCGACCCGCTGAAGGCGCTGTCGGGAGGGTTGGACCTGGTCGCCACCGACCCAGCAATGGTCGATTCGATTCGCAAACACGTCGATTCCATGCACCTCGCGGCGGGAGGACCAGCGGATGATCAACGAGATGCGGCGAGGTGGGCGGTGTCCGAGTCGGAGCTCCTGGCGACTCTGATCAAGAGCCTGTGGGAGGGGTCCGAACGCAAGCCTCGCCATGCGGGTCCGGTTCTTCGTCGTCGCGCGTTGCGAGAGGCACTGGAGTTCATCGACGCCTACGCCGACGACGCACCGACGGTCGAGATGATCTGCGCCGCGGCGGATGCGAGCTGGCGGACGCTCAACTACGCCTTCCGAGAGCGATTCGACCTCACACCGAAGGAGTACCTCCAGCGGGTGAGGCTCCAGCGGTTCCGGAAGGACCTGGCCCGTTCGAGCAGCGAGCTCTCGATCTCGGAGATCGCGGCCCATCGCGGCTTCTGGCACATGGGCAAGCTCGCGGCCGACTACCAACGCGAGTTCGGCGAGCTGCCGTCGGAGACGAGAGGGACCGGTCCACGACGGGCCTCGCTTTCGGAGGCGCCGCCGATCAGGCGGTAGGCCTGGAGCTCGCCGACCTTGCGGCGGGCCGCTCACGGCCCCGTCACGCGGTTCCCCGGAGAGGAGGGCTCGGTCCCCGGGGTCAGGGGACCACTCGCCGCCCCGACCCGCCGCTTCGGCGAGCCGCCGTTTCAGACGGCGCGGTGCGCCAGGATCTGACCGAGAAAGCTGTAGACCAGCTTGGCGGCGAGGAACTCGCTCGCCCACTGACCAGGCGTCGGCAGGAGCTCGACGACGTCGAAGCCCACCACCCGGCGCTGCTCCGCAACCCGAGTGAGCAGCGCCGTGACCTGGTGCCAGTCGAGCCCGCCCGGTTCCGGAGTTCCGGTCGCCGGGACCACGGCCGGGTCGAAACCGTCGAGATCGATGGTCACGTAGACCTGCTCGCCGAGGCCGGCGAGCGCCCGGTCGATCCAGTCGGGCTCCGCCCCGGGACCGTTGATCTGGTGGCCCCAGATCACCCGTTGGGGGTCGAGGTGCGGCACCTCGTCGGCGTCCACCGCGCGGATGCCGACCTGGACGATGCCGCAGATTTCGCGCGCCCGGGCCATGACGCAGGCGTGGTTGAAGGCCGACCCGGCATAGCTTTCACGGGTGTCGGCGTGGGCGTCGATCTGGAGCACCGAGAGCCCCGGGACGACCCTCGCGGCGCCGCGGATAGCGCCGATGGAGACCGAGTGCTCGCCGCCGAGGACGATGGGAAGAGAGCCGTTCTCGATGAGGGCGCCGATCTTCCCG
>JARFRM010000133.1 GCA_029287235.1 Thermoanaerobaculales bacterium | reverse complement strand
CCATCCATCAAGCAGGCTGGAAGCCTGCTCCACAACACCACCCGACCGAATTGTGGAGCAGGCATCTTGCCTGCTCTTCCGATGCCTTCCCAAAAAATGAGAGGGTATGGCAAGCCCCGCATCGCGCAGGCGGAGCCGCTGTGCTCCGAGCACAGCGGGCCGGGGCGGTGGGTGGCCGGGACGAACGCTCGTGTTCGGATCGGACACACGCCGTCACGGTGGCGGCGGTCAAAGACCGCAGCCAACTCCGCCGCCTTCCTCGGTTGCGATGTGCGATGTCTCTGTGCCCCTCTCTGTGCCTCCGTGCCTCTGTGGTTCAACTGCGACGTTGCAACGTCTGCGATGTCCTTGCGTCCCTTGCGTCCTCGCGGTTCAACCCTGCGACGAGTCCTGACCCATGAACTACGCCGCGCTCCACTGCGCCTCGGCCTTTTCCCTCCTCGAAGACTCCCGTACCGCGTGACCCCGATCACGATCGCAGCAACGGAGCGATCTCGTTACCGAACCAACCCTGAGAGAACGCGTATTCTCCTTTCATGGAACTTACAATTCGGATCCCAACGATGGTCGTCATCATCTCCGTTCTCGCCACCGTCATCGCGTCGCCGGCCGCCGGCGCAGCCCTCCGACCTGAACCCCGTGCGTCGACCCTCATCCACATCGGCGGCTACCACGGCGATCCGACCTCCGACCCCGAGCTCAAATCGACATCCGCCGGCACCCACCGGCTCCGCCTCGTCCAGCTCACCGGCCCGGTTCGCGACGACTGGCGGGAGCAACTCGAGGCCGGGGGTCTTCAGGTGCTCGCGTACGTTCCCCACAACGCCTACTTGGTGTGGGCAGAGGTTCCCGGGATCGACGCCGCAGCGCACCTCGACCAGACTCCCTTCGTCCGCTGGAACGGTCCGGTTCCGGCGCCGGCCAAACGATCGCCACTCAGCGTCTCGAACGACGGCGTCACGGAGCTGATGGTGCTCCACGTCCCTCAGGACGGCGAGTTCCACGCCCTGGTCGCCTCCCTCGGTGGCAGGGTCGAACGGTCCCACTCCGCTCAGCCCGACGACCGCCTCCAGCTCTCCCTGATTCTCCTCGACTCCGACCGGCACCCCATCCTCACAGCGGCTGACGGCATCGTCTGGATCGAGCCCGCTCCCGGCCGACCGGAGCTCGGCGGCGAGATGTCGAGCCTCATCGTCTCCGGCGGCTTCGACACCGCCTCACCTGCGCCCGGCTACCGGGCATGGCTCGATGACCTCGGCTTCGACGGCACCGGCGTCCTGTGGGCGGTCGTGGACTCCGGCGTCGACCCCCTCCACCCCGACCTTGCCGGGCTCCAGGGCATCTCCTACCCCGGATGCGAGACCGATCTGCCGGGTGACGATCCCGGCGATGTCGGCCACGGCACCCCGGTGGCGAGCATCGTTCTCGGCACCGCCGCTGCGGGCCGCACCGATCCCGACGGTTTTCTGTGGGGCCTCGGCGTTGCACCCGGAGCGCGGCCGCTGAGCCAAAACGCCATTTGCTCCGGCGACGTCCCGTGGCCGCCGGACGGCGGCTGGCAAATCCTCAGCCGCGACGGCATCCTCGCCGGCGCCGTCGGTTCCAACAACAGCTGGAACAGCCAGGAGGGCGACGCCCACGGCTACCAGATCAGCGAGCGCACTCTCGACCTCATGGTCCGCGACGGCAACTTCGAGACCCCCAACGCCGCCGAGCCCTACATCATGGTCTTCAACGGCGGCAACCACGGCCCGGAACCGTCGGCGATCCCGGCGCCCATGGAAGCGAAGAACCTCATCACCGTCGGCGCCATCGACAACTGGCGGGTTGGTGGCGACGTCCACACCGTCGTCGACTACTCGAGCCGCGGCCCCACCGTCGACGGGCGGATGTACCCGACGGTGGTGGCCCCAGGCCGGCGGGTCGGCGCCGCGCTGCACCGGCTCAAGGGCTTCTACGGTTTGATCTACGAGGTCCCGGACACCGACGGGCTCTACATGTCCTTCGAGGGCACCAGCGCGGCGGCGCCGCACGTCGCCGGGATGCTCGCGGTCGCCACCGAGTGGTGGCGGGCCACCCGGCCGTCGAACTCTCCGAGCCCGGCGGCCGCCCGCGCCATGGTCGTCAACGCCGCCGTACCTCTCGACGAAGGCCCGGCACCCCCCAACTTCGACGCCGGATGGGGGCTCGCGAACCTCGGGCGGATGATTGCGCCAGATGATCCGGTGTGGATCCTCGACCAGACCGCCCTGCTGACCACCGCCGGCGGCGCCTGGCAGCAAAGGGTGATGGTCGCCAACCCGTCACGGCCGCTCCGCGTGACCCTCGCCTGGACCGACGCCGCAGCCGCCGCGGGCGCCGAGCCGACTCTCGTCAACGATCTCGATCTCACGGTGACCAGCGGCGCCGCCACCTACCTCGGGAACAACCTCGTCGACGGCTGGTCGATAGCCGGCGGCACCGCCGATCGTCTCAACAACCTCGAGGACGTCCACATCGCCGTGCCCGGCGCCACGGCCGTCATCGCCGTGACCGCCGCCAACCTCCCCGGCGATGGCGTGCCGTACAACGGCGACCTCACCGATCAGGACTTCACCCTCATCTGCCGCAACTGCCGCGCTCCGATGCCAGCCCCGAGGTCGCCGAGCGGGAGGGTCGCGCCCTAAAACCCGCGTCCGCCTCCGTGCCCGAAATGAACCCGCGTCCTCGGCCGTACTCGAATCGCTCCCGAAACGCACGCGTCCCATCCGGGAGCGAGAGGAGCAGCGGGAGCGATGCATCCCACCGTCGCAACCACGAAGACCCAGAGACTCGAAAGCTCGCCTTCGAAGCGGCCGGACGATTCCACGGTGGTGGCGGTCGAAGACCTGCGCCGCCTCCGCCGTGTGCTCCGGATGCGGTGTCTCCGTGTCCCTTTGTGTCTCTGTGCCTCTGCGTTCAACTGCGATGTCTTCGTGACTTGGTGGTTGCGACGTCCCTCCCCCCGTGACCCGGATCACGACCCCGCAGCACGCACCATCGCACAGCACGAGACAGCACCCGAGAGCAGGCGTATCCTGTTGCCATGAACCCGACAGTTCGGCTCGTTGCGCTTGCCGGCATCCACGCACTGCTCGCAGACGCACCGACCATCGCAGAGGTCCCGGTCGAGCCGCCGGTACAAATCAACGTCGCCCCCGACGGCGGCAACATCGCCGGTGACGCCGCCAACGAGCCAACCCTCGCCGTCGACCTCGACGCGTCCGACCGGATGGTTGCCGCCTGGCGTCAGTTCGACGACGCCAGCGACCCGTTGCGCACCGCCGGTTGGGCCACAAGCAGCGACGGCGGCCGTTCCTGGATCTTCCACGGCGCGGTCGATCCCGGCGTCTTCTCCTCCGACCCGGTGCTCGCCGCCGGCGGCGAAGGCGGCTTCCACCTCCTCGGGCTCGACGAGGGCTTCCACTCCTGCCGGCTCCACACCTCCCTCGACCGCGGCTCGAGCTGGGCGCCGGCGGTCCCGGCCCGGGGCGGCGACAAGCCATGGCTGGCAACCGACCCAGCCCGCGGCCACGTCTACGTCTTCTGGGACTCGGCCTACTCGTGCTGCGGCGAAACCTCCTTCGCCCGATCGATCGACGGCGGGGCAACCTTCGAAAACGCGGTCTCCATCGACCCTCCCCTCTCCCTCGGCACGATGACGGTCGGCCCCGACGGCGAGGTCCTCATCGCGGGCATCGTCGACATCATCACCTTCGCGGTCGCCCGTTCCGACAACGCCCGTGACCCCGCCGCTGAACCCACCTTCACAGTTGCCGAGCTGGACCTGGGCGGCTCCTTCGGGTTTCTCGAGGAGCCGAACCCCGACGGCCTCGCCGGGATGCCGTGGGTCGCGGTCGGCCGTTCGCTCGGGCCCCCGCGGGCTCCGGTCTACCTCCTCGCCTCCGTCGACCCCTCCGGCGCCGACCCCCTCGACGTCCACCTCGTCCGCTCCGACGACGGCGGAGCGACATGGACCCCACCGATCCTGGTCAACGCCACGGCAACCGACGGCTGGCAGTGGTTCGGCAGCCTCGACGTCGCGCCGGACGGCCGCCTCGACGTCGTCTGGTACGACTCGCCCGACGAAAACGACCCCGGCCGGACAAAGGTCCTCTACGCATCCTCCAACAACCGCGGCGAGACCTGGTCGGAGCCGACCCTTGTCGCATCCGAGTTCGACAGCCACCTCGGCTGGCCTGACGAGCGCGACCGGCTCGGCGACTACGTCCACCTGCGCTCCGATACCCTCGGCGCCGACCTCGTCTTCGCCGCCACGTACAACGGCGAGCAGGACATCTACTTCGCCCGGATCGGTCCGCGGGACTGCAACCGCAACGGCATTCCCGACCCCGACGACATCCTCGCGGGCGAGCCCGACTGCGACCGCGACGGCGCGCCGGATACCTGCGAGATCGCCGCCAGCGCCGAAGCTGACGACAACAACGACGGGATCCCCGACCGCTGCCAACCCGCCCCACGACGGCCCGGAGGCCGGAGGATCCCCGGGCTTTCGAGGGCTCGCACGATCACACCATAGCTTGATTTATGCTCTGTTTACGCCTATATTCACTATGTGAATCCCCTGTCCCGTTTCTGTGCCCGCGCCCGAAGATGGCCTGCGAAAGCCGGTGGCGTACGTGACTTCACCACAGAGACACAGAGAGCACAAATCCCCTCCCCTACTTGTCACCTTGAGCGAGTGAGCTCCGCTCAAGATGACACGATTGGGGACGCCATCCATCAAGCAGGCTGGAAGCCTGCTCCACAACATGGCACGACGGAATTGTGGGGCAGGCATCCCTGCCTGCCGTCCGACGACCTTCCAAAAAACGAAAGGGTACAGGCCCGGCACCACGCAGGCGGAGCCGCTGTGCTCCGAGCACAACGGATCGGGGCGGTGGGTGACCGGAACGAACACTCGTGTTCGGATCGGACACACGCCGTCACGGTGGCGGCGGTCGAAGACCGCAGCCGACTCCGCCGCCCAAACCACCCGCGATGCGTTGCGATGCCTTTGCGTCCTTTGCGCCCTTTGCGGTTCAAAATGCGACGTTGCGATGTCCTTGCGCCCCTTGCGTCCTCGCGGTTCAACTGCGATGCAGCGATGCCTTCGTCGTTGCGACGTCTGCGATGAATGCGATGGCTCAAAAATGCGATGTCTCTGTGCCCCTCTCTGTGTCTCCGTGCCTCTGTGGTTCAACTGCGACGTTGAAACGTCTGCGATGTCCTTGCGCCCCTTGCGTCCTCGCGGTTCAACTGCGATGAGTCCTGACCCATGAACTACGCCGAACTCCACTGCGCCTCGGCCTTCTCCTTCCTCGAAGGCGCATCCCAACCCGAAGACCTCGTCGACCGCGCGGTCGAGCTCAACCTCCCCGCCGTCGCTCTCGTCGACCGCAACACCCTCTCGGGCGCCCCCCGCTTCTGGAAGGCCGCCCGCGAAGCGGGGATCAAACCCCTCGTCGGCGCCGAAGTCGTCCTGCAGGAAAATGATGAATTCGGAATGCGGAATGATGAATTGACATCGCAGACCGATTCCGGGGCCCGGTGCGATGGAAATCATCATTCATCATTCAGCATTCATCATTCGCCGCGACGGGGGCCGTTGGGCCTGGTACCCCCTCCCCCTCCTCCCGGCACTCCCCTCCCCCGCCTAACGTTGTTGGCATCCGACCGCCGCGGCTACCGCAACCTCTGCCGCCTCCTCACCGAAGCGGCCCGCGACCGCCCCAAGGGCCAGGCCCGCGCCACCAAACCGCAGATCGCGGTCTACGCCGAGGGCCTCCACTGCCTCACCGGCGGCGCCGAGGGCCTCGTCGCCCAGCGTCTCCTCCACCGCGGGCTCGACGCCGGCCGCCGCGAGCTCGAGCGCCTCGCCGCCCTCTTCCCCGGCCGCCTCCACATCGAGATCCAGCGCCACCACCTCCGCGACGAAGAGCACCGCAACACCGCCATGCTCGATCTCGCGAAGCGTCTCCGGCTGCCCGTCATCGCCACCGGCGGGATCCGCTACGCCCGCCGCGAGACAAAAGAGCTCGCCGATGTCCTCGCCTGCATCCGCGAGGGCGTCACCCTCGACACCGCCGGCGCCATCGTCGAGGCCCAGCGCGAGCGCCACCTGCGCTCACCCGACGAGGTGGCGGCGCTCTTCGCCGACCACCCGCGGGCGGTCCGAGCCGCGGCCGAGCTCGCCGACCAGCTCGAGTTCACCCTGTCGGATCTCGGCTACCGCTTCCCCGACTACCCGCTGCCCGTCACCGAGACCCCGATCTCCCACCTCCGCCAGATCACCTGGAACGGCGCCCGCGCCCGCTACCGGCCCCTGACCGCCCGCGCCCAGGCCCAGATCGAGAAGGAACTCAACCTCATCGAAAAGCTCGACCTCGCGGGCTACTTCCTCATCGTCTGGGACATCGTCCGGTTCTGCCAGCGCGAGGGGATCATGGCCCAGGGCCGCGGCTCGGCCGCCAACTCCGCGGTCTGCTACGCCCTGTCCATCACCGCCGTCGACCCGGTGAAGATGGAGCTTCTCTTCGAGCGCTTCCTCTCCGAAGAGCGCGGCGAGTGGCCCGACATCGATCTCGATCTGCCCTCGGGCGACCAGCGCGAAAAGGTCATCCAGTATGTCTACCAGCGCTACGGCCCGCACGGCGCCGCCATGACCGCGGTGGTCTCGACCTACCGCGCCAAGTCATCGGCGCGCGAGGTCGGCAAGGCGCTCGGCTTCGACCTCGAGCAGGTCGGCCGGCTCTCCAAACGCCTCGGCTACCACGCCGCGGCGGAGTTCAAGGACGGCGCCCGTTCCTTCGACACCGAGCTCGCCGCCGTCGGCCTCGACCCCGCCTCGAACCGCGTCGAGCACTACAAACGGCTGTGGTGGGAGATCCAAAACCTCCCCCGCCACCTGGGCCAGCACTCGGGCGGGATGGTGGTCGCCCAGGGCCGGCTCGACGAGGTTGTTCCCATGGAGCCCGCCGCCATGGAGAACCGCACCGTCATCCAGTGGGACAAGGACGACTGCGCCGATCTCGGAATCGTCAAGGTCGACCTCCTCGGCCTCGGGATGCTCGACGCCCTCGAGCAGGCCATCCCCATGATCCGCATCAACGAAGGCA
>JARFRM010000095.1 GCA_029287235.1 Thermoanaerobaculales bacterium | reverse complement strand
CGCTTCGACGACATGTCGAGCTCGCCCGCGTACCCTCAGTTCATCGACGCTGACTCCGAGGAACTCGGCGCCGCGAGCGATGAACTCGCCGGCATCGAACGAGGGCCGCCACTCCGGGCCCATCTCCTCGCGTGCCCGTCTTTCTCTGATTGCGGCCTCCGGATCTTCGTCTTCACCTTTCGGAGGTCGTCCCAGCCTCCACCAGGGAAGACGTCCGGCTTCCTCACCTATCCATGTCTCCTCGAGTGAGCCTTTCAGGCGCCGAACGTAGGCCGCCCGGGCCGTCCTGCGAGTCGTGCCGAACACTCTCAGCACCTCGTCGACATCAACGATCGGGGTCTTGATCTTTCCAAGCAGCTCCCGGTGGCCGCTCCACGGGTATTGAGCGGGGTCACTGACCAAACCTGCGTGAACCGGATTGAGGTGGATGTAGATCAGCAGTTGGTCAAGGTATCGCTGATCTTTGACCATTTTCGCGCGATAGCGCCCCTGCCACAGTGGACCATACACCTGATGGCGTGCGTTGACCCCCCGTGTGACCCGCTGCTGAAGACTGCGCATCGGTCGGTCCAGCGAAACCGCTCCGGTTCGGACCGCAAGGTGGTAGTGGTTCGATAGCAGGCACCAAGCGTAAACGGTCAGGCCATCTCGGTGCGCCACCTCCCGGAGAAGGGCAACGAACCTTTCTGCTTCCGCATCGTCCTTGAAAAACTGCTCGCCACGGCCGAGTCGGTTCTACACGTGGTACAACCCACCCTCCACAAAGATCCGGTCTGGCCTCGGCATGCAATCAACCTGGGAGGGATCGTATCACAATACCGCTATAACGTGCCTGGCACCTTTTTCTTTTTTCTAACGTGCCTGGCACCTTTTTGGCACCTTTTTTTGGGTTCCTTTTCGACGTTTGACATCAGCCCAACGGGATTTTCAGGATCGCCTCGCATCCGGATCCATCCTCGCGGTCTCTTACCAATACCGTCCCGCCGTGGGCTTCGGCGATCTGGCGGCAGAGGAAGAGTCCGATGCCGGAACCTTCGGTCTTGGTCGTGTAGAAGGGGATGAACAGGCTCTCCGGATCGGATATCCCCGATCCCTCGTCGCGAATGGCGATCTCGAGCCATCGGCCGTCCTCGGCCCAGCCGATCTCCACCGGACCACCGTCGTCGCAGCCGGCCTCGACGGCATTGTGAAGCAGATTGATCAGGGCCTGTTCTATCTGGTCCTGATCTGCCGGGACAGTGATCCCCGGGCCGCCCAGGATTCTGATCGGGTGCCGTTGCTCCAATTCAGTCACACGGTGGATGCAATCGGCGATATCCACAGGGGCCAGGGTCGGTTCTGGGATCTTGGCGAGTCTCGAGCAGTCGGTCATGAAGCGGTTGAGTGCCTCGACACGCGAGGCGATGACTTCGAATCCGCGGACGATGTCGCTCTGCCAGTCGTCGGGCAGGGGATCGCGACGGACCAGTCGTTCCATACTCCCGGTCAACGACGTGATGGGCGCCAGCGAGTTGTTGAGCTCGTGGCCGATGACCCGGATCATCCGCTTCCAAGCTGCCAGCTCTTCGGCGTGGAGGGCGCGGCTGACATCGGAGAGGACCAACAGTTGGTTGGGACGTCCGTGCTGCCTGAACGCGCCCCGCCGCATCTCCCACCGGGAGCTCGAACCATCAATCTCCAGCTGTACCGTGCGGGCGGGGTCGCCAGACAGACAGCTTTCGAGGCCGAGATCCGCGGCCGTTGCGCCGATGACGGCTCGATGGGAACCGAGAAGCTCTTCCCCTGCGTGGTTGACCTGCCGGAGCCGATTTGAGGCATCAAAAGCAAAGACCGCCACGTCGATCTCGGCCAAGACCTCGCGCACCAGGGCCGTCGCCTCGAGATCCTCCATCCGCTGCTGCCGCAGTGTGTCCGCAAGGAGATTGAGCTCGGTGATCACCTCACTGAACGGGTCGCTGCGGGATTGCTCGCGGGCGCGGAACGAAAAATCGCCCTCGCGGAGCGCGGCGAGCAGATTCGAGAGCGTCCGCAGGTGATACCTCGAGCGAGCCCGGATGTACAGCAGTGAGACCAACCAAAGAACCAGGAGAGCAGTGATCGAGGCGATACGCACGGTATCTCCGAGGCTCGAGTGCCACAAAGCCGGAACTGCGATGAGGGTCGGCAGCAGGCTCGATACGGCGATCACGATGGTGAGACGATGGTGAGCCGGTCTCACAGGTCGTGTTTCTCCAACCGGCGATAGAGCGCGCCCCTGCTCAGCCCGAGGGCCTCGGCGGTCTTGCTCATGTTGCCGTCAAAACGGCGGAGGGCCTTTTGAATCAGGACTTTCTCCACCTCATCGAGGCTCATGTCCTCGAGCGTGGCCGCCGCTTCCCCTGATTCGGATGCAAGCCCGAGGTGGTCGGCCCTGATGGTGCCGTTGTCGGCCATCAGCACCGCCCGTTCCACCGCGTGGGCGAGCTCCCTCACGTTACCGGGCCAACCGTGGCGCTCGAGGGCGCTCATGGCGGCGTGGTCGAATCCACTCAGCTCCTTGCCGTATTTCTGGGCGAATCGCCCGAAGAAGTGGTGGGCGAGCAACGGGATGTCTTCGCGCCGGTCTCTGAGTGGGGGAAGATGAATTTCCACCGTGTTGAGGCGAAAGAGAAGGTCTTCACGGAAACTCCCCGCTGCCGCCTCGGCGCGGAGATCGGCGTTGGTGGCCGAGAGGATCCGGACATCGACCGTTGTGGTCTTGGAGGAGCCGACGCGCTCGAGCTCGCCGGTTTCGAGGGTCCGCAGGAGCTTGGCCTGCTGATCGATGGGCACATTGGCGATTTCGTCGAGGAAGAGCGTTCCGGTGTCGGCCATCTCGAAACGACCCACCCGGTCGCCCTTGGCGTCGGTGAAGGCGCCCTTGACGTGACCGAAGAGCTCGCTGGCGAAGACTCCGTCGGGCAGACCGCCGACGTTGACCGTGATCAGTGGTCTGGCGGCTCGGTCCGAAACCGCGTGCAGGCGGCGGGCGACCACCTCCTTGCCGCTGCCGTGCTCACCGGTGATGAGCACGTTGGCGTCCGACGGACCGACCTTGGCGATGAGCTCGAGCACCGGCTTCATGGCATCCGACGTGGCGATGAGATCGGGTGTTTCGCTGTTGAGCAGCGTCGCGTTCTCGGCCTCGAGCCGGAGGCCGCGGCGCAGGGCTCGACTCAACGAGACCTGATTGCGGAGGATCGACACCAGGCGGTCGTTGTCCCAGGGCTTCTCGACGAAGTCGCCCGCCCCGAGGCGGATGGCCTGGACTGCGATCTCGACGTTGCCCCATGCGGTCATCACGACCACCGGCAAGGTGCTGTCCAGAGTCTGGAGCTTCTCCAGCAGCTCCAGGCCCTCTGTCCCCGAGGTCATGTCCCGTGAGTAGTTGAGATCGATGAGCGCGGCGTCGAACTCCCGGTTGCCGGCAACGTCGATGGCGGCCTGCGGCGAAGCGGCGGTTTCGATGAGATATCCCTCGGTCTTGAGTAACAGCCGCAACGACTCCAGAACATCATGTTGATCATCTGCGATCAGGACGCACGGTGGTCGTCGGGGCGATGTCACGATGTTCTCAGCATACTCGACCCCGAAGGGCAGGCTGGAAGCCCGCCCCACAACGAGCAGATCGCGATTGTGGAGCAGGCTTCCAGCCTGCTTTGGTACCCTCCCCACAACGAGCGGATCGCCATTGTGGAGCAGGCTTCCAGCCTGCGTTGGAATCCACCCCCACAAAGAGCAGATCGCGATTGTGGAGAAGGCTTCCAGCCTGCTTTGGAGCCCACCCCCACAACGAGCAGATCGCCTTTGTGGAGCAGGCTTCCAGCCTGCTTTGGAGCCCACCCCCACAACGAACAGATCGCCATTGTGGAGCAGGCTTCCAGCCTGCTTTGGAACCCGCCCCACAACGAGCGGATCGCCATTGTGGAGCAGGCTTCCAGCCTGCTTTCGAACCC
>JARFRM010000255.1 GCA_029287235.1 Thermoanaerobaculales bacterium | reverse complement strand
AGCTCATCCCAATGCTTGATCAGATCATCGGGCCACGGCGTCAGCTGAGCTTCCTCGGGGATGACACCGAGCCTCTTCTGGTTGGCAAATATGGTCTCGCGGAGCTTGTGCCACCCCTCGTCGAAGAGGTGCATGTCACTGATCTTCTCGATCCACTCCGGGGTCGGGTGATGCGGCGCATGGGTCGCGCCGGGGGCATAGTAGACAAAGAACGGTTGCTCCGGATTCAATGCGTCGACGGTCTGCATGTACTCGATGGCGTCGTCGGCCATCGCCGTCACCAGATTCCAGCCCGGATTGTCGTCGTACGGGTAAATGTAGGTCGTGTTGCGGACGAGATTGCCCGGTTGCCACTGGCTGGTGTCGCCACCCATGAAACCGTAGAAGTAGTCGAAACCCATCCCGAGGGGCCACTGGTCGTAGGGCCCGATCTTGCTCGTCACCAGATCCGGGGTGTTGTGGTTCTTGCCGAACCAGGACGTCACATAGCCGTGCCCCTTGAGGATTGTTGCAATGGTCGCCTTGTCCTTGGTCATGGTGCCGTTGTAGCCGGGGTAGCCGGTCGACAGCTCAGGGATGATGCCCATCCCCATCTGGTGGTGGTTCCGACCGGTGATGAGCGCCGCCCGCGTCGGCGAGCACACGGACGTGGAGTGGAAGTGGGTGTAGCGGAGGCCGTTGTCGGCAACCCGGTCCATCGCCGGCGTTGGGATCACGCCCCCGAATGTTCCGGACACGCCATAGCCCGCGTCGTCGGTGATGATCAGAAGAATGTTGGGGGCGCCCTCCGGCGGCACCACTCGGGGCGGCCAGTAGGGTGTCGATTCAAGGGCATTTCGCTTGATCTCACCGCCGAACTCCGTGTCGGGAGGCGGCGGAAGCTGCTTTCCGTCGATGGTTGTGGTGGCGCTGGGTGAGCCGGGCGTGCCGGTCAACTGCTGAGCAGTGGCCGCGGGTGCGAAACCGAGTCCGGCGATGAGAACGAGGGCCGCGAGTGTGTTGATGCTCTTCATGATCTACCTCCTGAAAATCTCAAAAATACGAAACGGGAATCACCCGCTTTTACCGCCAAGCTTCTTGGGTCAGAACCTGACCATGTATTTCTTGGCCTCCAAGCCGACGCTGAAAGCCTTCTTGAAGTTCTCGATCTGCTCGGCAGTGGCCTGTTGTGCTTGGCCGCCTGCTGCTCGACCTGCGCCGTTGCATCCGCTTTGGCGCGGGCGGTTCTTCGGCGAGCAACGACAGCGCCACCCAACGCTCCCCATGCCGCTCCCTTTCCGTCGTCATCGCTGACGATCTCGCCGATGACGATTGCGGTCTTTGTCTTCATGTCATTTCGTCGATTCCTCCTCAAGCCGATTCACGCTCGGCGCCGCCCGCTGCCGGCCGCCCCAGGACTTCCTCGACGAGTTCGAAGCCGCGCCGCGACGCGACGTCGTCGATTTCGACGATCGGAGGTTCGGCGGCCAGCTCGATCACGGCCAGAATCTTCCTGAAGGCCACCCCTCTGAGGTGCCGCTCGAAGTCTTCAACGCCGGACCACTCCTCGACCCAAGTCAGGCGGTGGCCGCCACCGGAGTCCGTCATCAGCCTCGTCGCCCGACACCCTGACTCCGCCCGGACCGGTCCGACCAGGGATCGCAGCACCGAAGCCGCCTCACCATGCGTCTCGGGAGTGAAGTCCATATGCAGTCGAAGTGCGAGCATTGGTGACCCCTTTCCTAGTCAGTCACAGTCGATCATCAGAATCTGAACGCAACGCCGAGCTGCGGCCCCGAAATCATCAGGTCCAGGTTCGCAGTCAGGGGCCCGGCTCCGCCCTCGTAGTCGATGTCGAGAACGTGGTATCCGAGGATGATCGCCACGAGGTCCGAAACCTGCCATCCGAGATCGGCGTAGGCCTGCCAGGTCAGCTCCGATCCGACGCCGAAGCCGCCGACGTCACCGCGCAGGCCGAGCCACCAGTTCTCGGACAGCGGCACAAAGGCGTGAACGCCGATCAGTGGATCGATCCAGTCCTTGCTCGCCTCGGCGTGGTGGTCCTCCAGACCTCCGGTGGCACCGAGCTCGGCGGTCATGTCGACCCACCGTCCCCCGGCGAGCAAGGTGAAGACCGGAGAGACCCGATAGCCGCCCACAAGCTCGAGGAGGACCATATCCATCCCTGCCGTGAAGGTGGTCGGATCGCCGGGCTCGATGGGATCCACATTCTGGCTCCTCCCGAGATCGACGTACACGAGGTCCGACGAGATCACCCAGCGCTCGTTCCTCATGTCGAAGTGCCCCATCAGGGCGAAATCGAGGTCCGAGATCACGTCGCTGAACGGATAGTCGATATCCTGCTCCATCTCCCCGATAGCCATGGTTCCGTCCATTCCAGCCGCCCAAAGGTAGGGAGCGATTGCAAACTGCCAATCTCCCGATCCGGACTGGGCCGACGCCGTCGGCGCGGTCAACGCGGCGAACGAGATCAGAACCACGATCAAACGAAACCTGGGACTCATATCGATTCTCCTTGTACATGGAATCTCTCTTACGCAGCATTGACGCGCGACGGAACAGGGAGTGCGGACCGTTCGCCTCATACGAGCAGCCTCGCCAGAGTTCTCAGAACCTCCCCGGCCGGCATGACCAAAAAGACCAGGGGCACGAAGGGAACGCCTGCCGCGACGACCAGCATGGTCACGTCGCGCATGTCCATGGGCAACGGCCGCATGAGCCTCGCGTTCTCGTAGAGCGCTCCGAAGTCCGCGAGCCCGGAGATCTCGTTCTCGGCCGCGGCGGAGCCCCACCCACCCGAGGCGAGCCGGTCTCCAAGGTGCTCGGCGCCGCGGTTCCCGTGCCCGCTCAGGATCACGAGTTGCTCTTCGCGAGCTCGAACGAGCTTGGGTGCAAAGGTCAGCAGAGGCAACAACAGGATTGCCACAGAGGTCAGCAGAAACGCGACAAAATGTCCGCGGTATGCCATGAGGTCCGCTCCACGGAAGACGACGGCATCGGCGGCGAGACAGGAAAGCTGGATCCCGAAGACGAAGACCAACACGCTGAAAGCGACCTGGGTTTCTCCGAGAAATGCCAACCCTCCGGACCGATCGGGGTGCATCGGTCGCGGGATCAGTCGGAGGTGGGCCACCCGCCACAGGACCCAGGCCCAGACCAGACCTCGCCACAGCCAGCGCAGGGCCAGAAAACGCATCACCGGCAAGCTGACGAATAGGTACCACCATCCCGGCAATGTCAATCCGTTCTCCGTCACCTGCCAACCCCCGGTGAGCCAGGTTCTGGCCTCCACCAGAGAAAGAACGGTGGCGGAAAGGGCCACCACGAGAACGGCGGCGTTGACGATCCCGCCACCTCCGAGTCGAGTCGCACATTCCAGCACCGCTTCGAGCAGTTTCCTGTCGTCGGGCGCGACGATTCCCGATCGGCGCAGCTCGGTCATCGCGAGACCGAGACGACGGCGTGCCGCGATCTCCCCGAGCACCAGCGCGGGAATCGCCACGAGGAGCTGCCCATAAGGGAGGAAGTCCCTGACGAATGGCACCTGAACCGCACCGCCCCACGCAACGCCGTCCGCAACCGCCAGACCGAAGAGCGGGAACCACGCCAGGATGGTCAGGATTCCCGCGAGACGAAAGGCGCGTGGGCGAGCACCGGTCCCGGGTTGCGTCAAATCGAGAAATCGTCCCACCCGATCACCCGGTCCGGGCGGACTTGAGCCCGTCACCGGCTCCGACCTTACTGCGGCGCCGGAACCTGGGCGTAGACCACCGTCGTGCCCTGCAGATACGGCTTGTAGTAGATATCGCCGCACTGGTAGACCTGGCCGGTGTTCACACATCCCGCAGGGAGCGCTGTGATCATGGGCGTCGGCGCCGGCGCCGGAGCTGCGGTCGCGGCAGCAGCCTGCTGTTGGGCGGCTGCTGCCTGTTGCTGAGCCTCGGCGGCGGCCGCATTTGCGTCTGCCGCCTGCTGCTGGGCGGCCGCTGCGTTGGCGTTGGCCGCGGAGACCTGCACTGCCGAGGCGCTGCCGACAACGACCGCGGTCCTGCGCGCCGTGCGCCGTCTCACACCGAGGATGGCCTCCGCCTCCGGGATGAGACCCAAGGACGCGAGATCCAGAAGAAAGAACGCAGCCAAGCCGGCCGCGACCACGATGATTTTCATGAGCTTGTTCATGGTATTTCTCCCTCTCCCGTCAGTCACCAGACTCGGTGTCGACGTCGATGAAAACGAACTCGGTCTCAGTCGCCGTCGGGGGAATCTTGATGTTGAACAGGCCATCCGGGATCATTGGATCCGTATTCCAGTTGCTGATGAGGGTGATGCACTGCGGATGGGTCGGGTCATCCCTCGTGGTCAGAACGTACTTGACCGGCAAAGGCTTGTCGCCGTCAGCCACCCAGATCTGGAAGTCAACCACCGGGTTGGTGAAGGCGAGCTGGGTGCAACTGATGCCCCCGATGACCGCCTTGCCCACCACGACGCCCGAGGTCAGACCGGCGGTCAACAGCTCGTACGCATTGGTGAAAACCATGTCCCCGGCCGGCGGAACCAAATCCAGGACATCCCGGGAGAAGTGGAGGAGATCGTCGAGGTTGTCCGGGGCGCTGATGCTGGCGAAAAGATCCTCGGAGCCTTCATAGACCGAGAGTCGGTCGCCGTCGTAGACGAGCAGTTGGTCCACGTACGCGTCCGAGCGCTCGGCGCGGAGCTTGTCGGGCCGCTGAATTACGACGCTCGACGAGAAATCGTATTGGATTTTCTGCCCCGAATCGAACACGTCCTCGAAGCTGTTCTCGGTGTGCATGGAGAAGTTCTCCAGGTTGCCGAGATAGTCGGTCATCCTCTTGAGCAGTTGCAGCGCATCGGGGTCCGCGTTCGGCGTTGCGGCCGATGCAACGGTTCCGATCCCCACCAGCGCGAGGACGCACAGCGCTGCGATCGCATTCCGCGTCACGGTCATCATCGTGGTCTCCTTTCGTGATCGAAATTCACTTGATCCGCGTGGAGATCTGCACGAGACGTGCCAAAGGCAACCGCATCTGTCCCTCTAGCCGGATCTCCATTGATTGAAAAGACTTGGAGTACCAGATCGACGGACAGGAAGCGAAGGCGTCCGAGCTCTAAAGACGATATTTCGTCCCTGGAACGATCAGTCGTCCCGGAGCTCTTTCGGATCGATTCCCAGTCGCTGCATCCTCGACCTCAGGGTGGTCGGTTTCACGCCGAGCAGTTCGGCAGCGCCGCCGTCGCCGCGGATCCTCCCGCCCACCGAACCGAGCACCTTGAGGATGTGTCGGCGTTGCGCCTCATCGAGGGTTAGTTCGGAACCATTCCCGTGCGTTGCCGCGCCCGGCGGTGTGAGCCGTAGAGTCGGTCCGTTGCAGAGGATCAGCGCCCGTTCGACGATGTTGCGCAGCTCCCGGACGTTGCCGGGCCAGTCGTAGCGCTGCAGTCTCTCCATATCCGATCGGCGAATGTTCTCCACCGCCTTGTTCATCCCGCCTGCGATCTCCTGGACCATCGCCCAGACCAGAAGCGGCACATCGCCGCGCCGCTCCCGTAGGGGCGGGATCCGGATCGGGAAGACCGCGAGGCGGAAGAAGAGATCGCGTCGGAATCGACCCGCTTCCACCTCCGCCTCGAGATCGCGGTTGGTGGCGGCGATCACCCGCACGTCGGTGGTGAGGGTCTTCGGGCTGCCGACCCGTTCGAACTCGCCTTCCTCGAGAACCCGAAGCAACTTGGATTGCAGTTCGTAGGGCAACTCGGCGATCTCATCGAGGAGCAGCGTGGCGCCGTCGGCGATTTCGAACCGGCCCGCCTCGCGGGAAACGGCACCGGTGTAGGCACCCTTTTCCCGGCCGAAGAGCTCGCTCTCCACCAGAGTCGAGGGTAGCGCGGCGCAGTTGACCTTGACCAACGGCCGCTCGCTCCTCTCGCTGAGTTCAAGGATTCTGCGCGCGACGAGCTCTTTACCGGTGCCGGTCTCGCCCTCGATCAGAACCGTCGTCTCGGTGGGGGCGACCTGCTCGACGAGGGACAGAACCTCGGTGATTCCCGCGCTCTCGCCGACGATGCGGCCGCTGCCGTGACGAAGGCTGTGCTCCTGCCGGAGATACTCGTTTTCGAGTTCGAGCCGTCGGCGGAGTGCCTGGACCTCGAGGAACGAGCGCTGCAAGTCATCCTCGGCAGTCTTCCTCTCGGTGATGTCCACGGTGGCTCCGAGAAGGCGCTGCGGTTGAACTGCCGACGCCGCTTGCATCCGTCCGCACGAATGAACCCAGCGTTCGGCGTCGCTGCCAAGGGCGATCCGGTACTCGATGTCAATGGGCAGGTCTTCCTCCACCGCGCGGCGGACCGCCTCGGCCACCGGCTCGCGAGACGCGGGGTGGACCTTGTCGAGAAATCGCGCCATGGTGACCTCGTCGTCGATCCCGAACCCGAAGATCTCCCGCCCGCGCTCGTTGGCCCAGAAACGCTGCTCGGCGATGTCGAGTGACCACATTCCGATCTCGGCCGAAGCTGCGGCCAGTTTGAGTCGCTCTTCGCTCTCAGCGAGCATGGCGTGGGAGCGCTTCCGCTGCAGCGCGTTGGCGAAGACCTGGGCGACGAGTTCCAACCGGTGAACGATCTCGTCGGGCCAGGTGCACTCTTCACCCACAGCGTGATAGCTCACAGCACCGATGATCGAATCACCACCGGTGGAAAACGGGAAACAGAAGACCGACCGGATGTCGAAGTAACGCCAGGTCTCGCAGTCCTTCGCCGCCTCAGGGGGTGCGTCGGTGATCTTCCGCAACCAGACGGCTTCTGCCGCGAAGATCCGCTCCAGCGTCCAGGGATTGAACTCCCGTGCATCGAAGTCGTCGGGCACCGGCGGGCCTTCGATTGGTCGATAGAGATGGGTCATCCGCATCACCCCGGGTTCGTCGGGAGAGAGCTGCCACAAAGCAGCCAAATCAAGACCGAGGCACTCGCAGACCCTTCGCTGGGCGATCTCGATCTCTCCGTCGACCTTTTCCGGATCGAGGTTGACGAATCCCGATGAGAGATCCGCGAGCATCGACTCGAATCGGAGTCGCTTCTCGAGATCCGAGTTCGTGGCAACACCCTGAGCGGTCATGACGCGCATTCTCTCACAATTGCACCGACGAAAAGGTCATCGGTCGCGCTTCCTGTGTGTAGGCGGGTCGTTAACGGCCCGCAACCGCAACGTTGATTTCCATGTGACCGGGCGCAGTACCGAGTAAGATGATCCCGCAATGTCCCGAAGACGGAAGATCCTCCTCGCGATCGCCGGCGCGTTCGTTCTGCCGATTGTTGCGGTCGTGCTGTACTTCGCCTTCTCAGACCTCAGCGGCTGGCGCGACACGGTTGCTCGCTTCGCGTCCAAAGGGGTGGACCGCGAGTTGACCATCGCCGGGGAGTTCGAAGTCGATCTAGGGATCGTCACAAAGGTCCACGCAACCGAAATCAGTCTCGCCAACACCGGGTGGGGTTCCGAACCGAGGATGGCTTCCATCGAGAGGCTGGAGGGCGAGATCAACCTCTGGGAACTCCTCTCCGGTTCGATCCACCTGCCCGTCGTCGAAATCGAGGGTGGCCGCGCAATCTTCGAGTCAGACACCGATGAAGGCAGCAACTGGGCGCTTGGTTCGGGTGACGGGACTGGAGATGGTGGACCGGTTCAGCTCCGGATCGACAGCATCCGAGTCCGCAATGTCGACCTGGTTTTCCGGACGGACTCAGACTCGCCCGACTGGGATCTCACGGTGGCATCCCTCGACAGCTCGGGAGACGAGCAGGGCAACCACCAACTCGCCGGCGCTGGTGCACTGCGTGGGACGGAATTCGACCTCGAAGGCGAGTTCGGGTCGTTCCACAACCTCATCAATCTGATGCCCGTCGAACACGACCTGGAGCTTCGACTCGGCAGGATGCACCTGACCAGTTCGGGGAGAATCGCCGAGATCGCTACCTTGAGCGGCCTCGATCTCCGGACGAAGGCCGTGATCCCGAACCCCGATGAACTCACCGGGGTTTTGGGGCTCCCCGCTACCGGCATCCCTGCGTTTACGGCCGAAGCAACATCGGAATGGACCTCCGGCCTGAGCCGATTCGCCCTCACAGCCAGCGGCCCCTCGGTCGATCTCCATGCCGAGGGGACCATCGACTCGCTCATCTCCACCGCCGATGTCGACCTCGATCTTCACCTCGAGGGTCCGGATATCCGACCCGTGGGCGCATTGGCGGAAGTCACCGGCCTGGACGAGAAACCGTTTGATGTCGAGGGCCACTTCACATGGCGCGGTTTCCCCATCGAGGTCACCGATCTCGAGATCACGGTCGGTGAGAACCGGGTCACCGCGGACGGTCAGATCGGAGAACCGCCCCTCATGCTGGGCACCGACTTCCACATGGAGGGCAAAGGACCCGATGCCGCCGCTGTGGCTGTGCTCGCCGGCCTTCAACTTCCGCACGACTCCTTCGAGATCGAAGGACAACTTTTGCGGGTCGAGAACGGCCTTCAGATCAAGGCAGTGCAGGCGACCATCGGATCGTCCACCCTCTCGGTAAATGGTTTTGTCGGTGATCCACCCGGCTACACCGACACCGAGATCATCGTTGAAGCCAGCGGGCCTCAGCTCGAGCGTTTCAACCGATTGCTCGGGACCAACGCTCCCGCCGAACCGTTCCATTTCAAGGGGCGGCTCACCAAGGGGGACCAGGCGATTGATGTCCACGGAGTCAAAGCCGCCCTCGGTCCCGCGAGGCTCCAGATAGACGGGCGGTTGACCACGGTGATGGGGATGATCGGCACGGACCTGGAGATCAAGACCGATGGTCGGGATCTGTCCCAGGTCGGTGAGCTCTTCGGCTTCGACGGCCTGCCGGCGTCCCCCTATCGGGTGACAGGACGCCTGACGGTCACATCCGGAGGCTTTCGACTCAGAAACGTTATCGGGCAGGTTGCCGATACGGACCTGTCGGGACGGGGTCTCATCACACGCAAGAAACGCCTCGTCGGTACCGAGTTCGAGATCGACGCCAAAGGCAAGTCGCTTCGAATTCTCGCCGACCTCGTGCCTTCGATTTCGCTTCCGAACGAGGCATTCAGCGTCAATGGTGGTCTCAAACTCGAGAACGGCTCATTCGTGCTCCAAGACGTCGAAATCGAGCTCGGCGAAACCACCGGAACCGTGGACGGCCGGATCGGCGCCCGCCCGAACCTGGACGGAACCGAAATCGCGTTCGATCTGCGCGGACCCTCCCTTGGCGTTGTCGATTCACTGGTTCCCACCGTCGATCTGCCGGATGCCGCATTCTCGGCGACTGGTGGCGTGGCCGTGACCGACGGGATCATCGGTTTGGACCACCTGATCCTCGGTCTGGAGGACACCACGGCCACTCTCGACGGGCATCTCGCCCCGGGGCCCGGCCTCGTCGGAACCAAGGTGCAGGCATCCGTCGAGGGCCCGGATATCGATCAGCTTGCGACGCTCATCGACGCATCCATCGCCAGGGACCTTCCGACCCTCCCGGCAAAACCGTTTTCGCTCGCCGGAGGCATCACCATCGACGAGGCAGGTCATCACTTATCCTCCCTGCAGCTCTCTCACGGCGATGCAATATCCACGATCAACGGGGTCGTCGGTCGACCGCCGGAGTTCGTCGGTTCGGACATCGAGTTCCGGGCCGATGGCTCCGACGCATCGCTGATCGCCGCGGCGGTCGGGGTTCCGACCCTGGAGGGGTCTTTCAGCTTCACGGGGAGGATCGGAAAAGAGACCGAGGGCTTCCGATTCGACGATGTCCGGCTGCGTCTCGGGGGCCACAGTGCCGAGGTCGACGGCCGACTCGGCACCTTGCCCAAGCTCATCGGCACCAGCCTCGAGATCCACGCAAGGGGCCCGAATTTGGATTTTCTCCGCAAAGTGGCCGGACTGAAGAACCTGGCGTCCGAGCCGTTCGAGTTTTCCGGGCAATTCGACGGCGATCCTCGACGTTTCAAGACCACCGC
>JARFRM010000021.1 GCA_029287235.1 Thermoanaerobaculales bacterium | reverse complement strand
ACGGTACGCCGCAGTGGACGCCCTGGGGTACGTCGGCCGCCCGCAGGAGATGGAGCTGCTCGAGGAGCTGAGCGGATCCCGGGACAGGACCCTCGCGACCTGGGCAGAGGACGCTCTCGAAACCCTGCGCATGCAGCTGGGGATCGGCGGGATGTTTGACTAGCCCGCAACATAGGTATCCCCTTGTTTCAGGTAGACGGTAGGAGAGTGCTCATCAGCACGGCTTGGTGGCGGGCCCTGAAGGACCCGCCTACAGTTATTCTGCTCTATCACAACGAGTTACGTTTCTGTCGGCGGGGCCTTCAGGGCCCGCCACCCTGTCCACACGGGTAGAATCCGCGTTCAACCTGACTTGAAGGGATACCTATGATGCGGGCTAGAAGGGGTAGTCCCAACTCGTCGTGTCCCCGGACTCGAATCCATCGGCGAAGATCTCTTTGACGAGCTCGTACGCTCCGCGATCACACACCGCCATCCCGTCGCCGTCGCCGTCCTGAGGACGCGACACACCGGCGACGTCGGTCGCAGCGGCGTGGGCGCCGTCTCCGGAGTCGATGGCGGGCGAGCCGGACAGCAGAGTGAAGTCCGCCGCGCCAGGATCGCGGAGGAGAGGATCGGCCTGCAGCGAGCTTGCATCCCATCCCTGCGGGTTGGAAACCTGGTACTGGGCCAGAGTGCCGACGTTCCACAGCGGCCAGCCGACGACCTGGTCGTGGTCCGGCGACCAGACGATGTTGTGATCAGAGGCAATCGTCGCCAGATCGAGAGACTGGGGGTTGGTGTCGCGGATGTTGAGCGCCGGCGCCCCGTCACGGGACACCAGGATGTTGTTGTGCAGCGCTGCCTGCTCGCCGAGAAGCGACAGCTCGCCGGTTCCAGGACGGCCGAGCCCGTTCTGCCAGCAGGTGTTGTTGCGGATGGTGGCGCCGTCCGAGTGGTAGATGGCCATGCACCACCCCTCGTTGTCCCAGATGACATTGTTCTCGATGAGCGCGCCGCCGAGGGCCTCGCAATAGTCCATGGTCAGCCCATGGCCCTCGGACTCGCGCGGGTCCTCGTCGCTGTTGGCCCACACGGAGTTGCCTCGCACCACGTTACCGTCGTGGCACAGATAGAGGTCGATGGCGCTGGTCCACCCGCCGAGGGGATTGTGGTGCACCCGGCAGCCCTCGACCGTGACCCTGGCCGACCGGTGGAGCTCGATCGCACCGCCGGCGCATGCCGTCACCTCGAGGTCGAAGAGCGCGACGTCGCTGGTGTCCTTGACCGCCACGCAGTTGCCGGGCAGGCCGCGGACCTCGAACCCGACGACCTCGATGAAACGCGGTACAACGCTGCCATCGTACGTCTCGATCACCTGCACGCCGTGGATGGCGCCGCCGGCACCGGTGATGCGCACGATCTCGCCCGGCTGCGCCCGGAAGCGGATGGGCTGGGCGGCGGTTCCGCTGACCACCGCCTGCAGCACCGAGTTGTCGTTGCAGGAGCCACAGGTGTGTACCTCGGTGTAGTCGCCTCCACGGACATGCACCACGTCGCCGGGAAGGACGTTATTGCCGGCGGCTCTCAACGTGCACCACGGTGTTGCACCGCTCACCTGAGAGCGCAGGCGCGCGTCGTCGCACGGGCCGCCGTGTGAGTTGCGGTCGACCCAGAGGTCTGCAGAGCCGGCTGCGAGCGGGACCGCCAGCATCGCTGCCGCGACCCAGCCGCAACGTGCAGCCGTCCGGGGATTCCCACGACGATGGATCGATTGGAGCACGCCCATCCTCCCTCGATCCACGCTACCCGAAGCGGCGACCGGAAACCGTGCCCCCGGTTACAGCCGCCCCGCACGCGCTCACCCTCTGACAGGAAAGAGTGCCGAGTTTATACATTTGCACATTCACGATCGATCCACCCTCCGAATGCGTAAATGTATAAACCTGGCACGTTTCTAAATGAATAAACCTGGCACGTTTCAAAATCCGGGATTTCGGGTTGATTCGAAGCGGCTCGGTACATCGCCGGCGGGGACGCCAGCGTTGTTACAAAACGACATCGGTGTTTCGATGCGGGCGGCGGTACGGATCGTAAGAATGTGCGCTTGATCGCTCGGCATACGTTGGTATTAGTGAAGGCGCTCTCGCCGATCCATCCCTCGTTGAGAGATCGTCGTTCGACGCGCCGAGAGTCCACGATAGGGAGGCCCCCGAATGAGCCGCCACCTCTACTCCGCCCTGATCATCGCCGCGATCACCGCCGGGCCAGCCATGGCGGGAGACCTGGAACCGAGTTCTCCCCCGGGTCCGACCATGAAGTCGCTGAACGAAGTCCCACCGACATGGAGCCGGCGTCTCGACTCCACCAACGGCAGCACAAACCCCCTGATCATCGGTTGCGGTTCGAGCCGTTTCGTGTGCATCTTTTCATCCGGGTCACCGGTACCGCTTCCCAAGGCGGTGCTGGACAACGAAACCGGCCTGGTCTGGGATCGGTCGCCGAGCCCTGATGATTGGCAGTGGTCCAGCGCTGTCCGCCGGTGCCACACCAGGGAGGTCGGCGGTCGATTCGGCTGGCGTCTGCCGACGGTTGAAGAGCTGGCGAGTCTCATCGATCCGTCCCAGACATCTCCGGCGCTTCCCGAGAGCCACCCATTTCTCAACATTCAGGTTGATCCGGGCCACACCTACTGGACCCAGACCACGGATTCCAGTAACGAATCCGACGCGTGGTGGGTCGAGTTCGACTCGCACACGATCGACGCGACCTCCAAGGGCGGTTTTCGGAAAACCTGGTGCGTACGGGGCGGACATGGCACCGGCGGGCTCTGATCCGAACCGCCTCGCGGCGGCAGCCCTGCTTCCGCTAGCGATCGTGGTCGTGATCGCGTTACTCGCGTGTGGGACCTTTGTCTCCGCCGAAACCATCGATCCAAATGGCGACGGCTCGCAATACGCCTGGGCAGAGAACACCGGTTGGATCAACGCCGAACCCGGCGGCGACGGCGGACTCGGCATGAGCATCACTACGGACGGTGTCGAGGGCTGGCTCTGGTCCGAGAACCTGGGTTGGATCAGCCTCTCGTGCGAGAACTCGTCGAGCTGCTCGAGCGTGGACTTCCGCGTCCTCCACGACGGAATCGGTGGGCTCTCCGGCTACGGATGGTCGGAAAACGCGGGCTGGGTCAGCTTCTCGTGCGAGAACACGGGCTCGTGCGCGACGGTCGATTACTCGGTTTTCCTCGACCTCGGAACCGGCGAGCTGTCCGGGTACGCCTGGTCGGAGAACATCGGGTGGATCGTACTCTCGTGCGCCACAACCACTTCCTGCGCATCGGTGGACTACAGGGTGGTTTCCACGGTTCCCCTCCCCGACCCTATCTTTACGGACGGGTTTGAATTTGGTGACACGAGGGCCTGGTCGGTGACCCACCCATAGATGACGGGTGGGCGCGGGCCCCGGGGAATTCGACACAGATTATTGTTGACGCGTCGGAATTGGTGGGCCGAGGCCCACCCTACCGCTGGCCGCAATTGTGGTGCGGGCGTCCCGCCCGCAGGATCGCCTCGATTGATTCGATACCTCGACGGCAGATGCCGATCTCCAGGTCGGCGTCGATCGCCTCGAAGCCTGCCAGGACGCCCACCTGGAGATGGGCGCTACAATTCGCCTCGGTACTGGAAGACCGTATGGTCGAATTTTGCAGGAGGCTATTCCAGCCTGCGCGTTCGTGGGCTTGCGGGCGAATCCACCGCATCGGGAGCGGGATCGGGATCGACGGGTGCCGTTGAGAACGTCACAATTTGATACGTGGTACCCGTCGTCTTCGTGGTACCCGTCGTCTTGTGGCGCAGGCTTCCAGCCTGCGCGTTCGCGTCTACCCGTCAACCTATCGAGCCAACCAGCGGGTCATGTGCCTGGTGACTTCGGGGCTGCTCAGCAGCCCCATGTGGCTGGTTTGATACTCGATCTGCTGTGACGCCTGGGCAAAGCCGAGGCATCGGTCTGGATCGTCGTGCTGGCCGAGGGCGCTGCGCATCGGAACCAGGCCGTCGCCGACAATCCGGTCGGCCAAGATGCCGTGCTTCGCTGCGCTGGTCGCGGCAACCGCGTAACACGCCACGTCCTCCGGCAGGGGCACAACCTGACGTTGATCGGGGGTACGGGCGAATCGATCCCGGCCCTGCCAGTCCCGGTCCAGGAGATGGCCGTGCCGCAGATCGGTGATGCCGGCACTCCGGAGGTGGCCGAGCTTGGTAAACGGAGCCGTGTAACGGGTTGCGGCGAGGGCGCCGCCTACCCAGTTCCCGATCTGTTCCACCGGTGAGCCGTGGTGCGGCGTGCCCAGGAACACGATGTTTTTCAGGTGACCCGGCCAGCGCAAATGCTCGTGTCCGGCGATCTGGATCGCGCTGCGAATCAGCAAGCCTCCCATGCTGTGAGCAACGACGCTCAGTTCTTTGAGGGCGGTGGGCCAATCGTTGACGAGTTGCTCGAGGAGGGTGCTGAGTTTGCGCCCGTTTTCGGAGATGTGAAGGCCCGAGTTGTAGCGAAGATGGATGGGGGTATAGCCGAGGGCGCCGGCCAGGGATTCTCCGTGATCGACTTCCTGATCACCGGTGTTCGTGTGCCACTGGTGGTCGGTCATACACAGACCGTGGATCAGCAGCAGGACTTTACCCGTGGCTGCGGGCACGGACGGCAGAATCTCCGTGCCACGGTAGCGAAAGCTCATCGGGATCGCGAAGGAGTTCTCGGCGGCGGCGAGCCGGTCGCCCATCACCCCGTTCATGACCGCCACGACCGCCGTGCGCTGCGGCGAGTCGTATTCGTCGTTTTCGTTGGATGTAAAAAGGGGCTGGAGACCGGCCAACATCGTGTCCGCGCCCTTGCCTGCGACCTGGGTGACACCACGAACGGTTTTGTAGACAAGGCCTGTGATGCCGCGGGTGCGGCCCGGTTTGGTGCCGCCGGGCACGCCCATTGTGCTCCACACCGACTGGTGGACGCCTTCGACGATATCGGTGACACCTTCGGTGGCCTGGGTCGCCAGCTGGACGAGGCCCCGGATGTCGGAGGCTCGCAGGTGATTGCGTGGTGGCTCGGGTGGCATGACTGGAGGGTAACACCTACAAATCCCGAATCCTTGTAGTAGCAAGCATCCTTGCTTGCGTCCCGGAACATCACCCGTTGCATCGCACCGCAAGCTGGAAGCTTGCTACTACAAAATCCCGAATCCTTGTAGTAGCAAGCATCCCTGC
>JARFRM010000277.1 GCA_029287235.1 Thermoanaerobaculales bacterium | reverse complement strand
AGACTCCAATCGTTTCCTCAGTCGCTATCCGAATAGACATCCATAAACACCCGATTACTTGACGAGAACCTCCACTTATTGGATAATCATGGATGGATTTTTGGAGGTTGCATGAAGTCGCTCGACACAACCCGTCTCACGCCGGCCCTCGTCAGGGCGATTGGCGAGATCGACGAGTTCAAGGGTCGGTGGGAGGTCATCGGCAACCTCGCCCCGGAGCGCCTCCTGGGGCTGAAACGAGTCGCGACCATCGAGTCCGTGGGTTCGTCGACGCGCATCGAAGGAGTTCAGCTCACTGATGACGAGATTGAGAAACTCCTCGCGGGAGTGCGGATTCAGTCATTCGAGACACGGGATGAACAGGAAGTCGCAGGCTATGCCGACCTCATGGAGTTGATTTTCGAGTCATACACGGAGATCGTGCTCAGCGAAAACAACATCAACCAGCTTCACGGGATCCTGCTCAAGTACTCGTCGAAGGACGAGCGTCACCGAGGACACTACAAGAAGCTGCCGAATCACCTTGAGGCGTTCGATCCGGACGGGAAGAGCCTTGGAGTGGTATTCGAGACCGCAACTCCATTCGAGACCCCACGTCTCATGACATCACTGATTTCTTCCGTCGATCAGACGCTCACCGCTGACGACCATCACCCTCTGCTGGTGATCGGCAACTTCGTCGTGCGCTTTCTCGCTATCCACCCGTACCAGGATGGAAACGGAAGGCTGTCGCGAGCCTTGACCACTCTGCTTCTGCTGAGAACCGGATACCACTACGTTCCGTACAGCTCTCTCGAGAGGGTCATCGAGGACACGAAGGAGCAGTACTACGTTGCGCTTCGGCGCGCCCAATCGACCATCGATACCGACGAGTCCCAGCTCATCGACTGGCTTGAGTACTTTGCCCAATGCCTAGTGCGTCATAAGGACGCGCTCCAACGGAAGATCGAACGTGAGCGCCTCATGCCCCCGATGGCCCGCCTGTCAGAAGAGCTTTTGGCCATCGCTCGCGATCACGGGCGATTGACTGTTCGGGAAGCCGAAGCCATGACAGGCGCCAATCGGAACACCATCAAGGACCACATCAAGCGCCTCGTCATCGCCAACCGCCTCGTCCGACGAGGCCGTGGACGCGGAACCTGGTACGAAAGGGTTTGATCAGAATCGACACATGCGTTCCGGGTCCGCAGTTCCGAATTGACGTCCTGACACCCATTCCCATGACAACCCAAAAGCTGTGGAATTGTGTATGCGGCACCCACCCTCATGCAATCCTGAGCACCGTCACGCCGCGAGACGACGCCATCGCAGCCCGATAAACGAAAACTGAGCGCTCCCAAGGCCTTGCCGCCACAATCCGAAGCGCCCTTGTAGTAGCAAGCTTCCAGCTTGCGATGCCTGCGTTGCCGACCAACGCGGGCGAGGCGTCGCCGTCGAACGCACTTCCCCGTCGATGTCGTCTGAAAAACCGGTCTCCGACCCTCTACTCCGCCCGCTCGTCCTCGAGCTCCGCCAGCCGTGAGCGGTAGTGCCTCAGGTTGAGTCCGTCCGGGGGCTGCCGCCGCTGCTCGAGGGCGATCGCCTCGAGGTAACCGGTTCGGGCGGCCTCGAGCTCGCCCCGCTTGTAATCGACACGGCCCAATAGATACCGAGCCATCGACGACTCGGGGTAGAGCTCGACGGTCTCGGCCATGATCGACCGCGCCGCATCGAACTCATCGGCGCCATACCGATCGAGAGCCAGACGAACCAGAACCTGCTCCGGGATCGGCACCTGATAGCCATACACTCGGGAGAGCTCCCGGTAATACAGCTCGACGCGCTCCCGCCCTGCCCCGACAATCTCGTCGGGCGCCAACCAGTCCGAGTACAGATGACGGACCGCCCGGTAGTAGGCGAGAGGAAGGGACTGATTGTGACCCGCCCCATCGATGGTGATCAGCGTCGCTTCGAGCCCGTCGACCGGATCGGATCCGAGCTGTTCGACAAGCCTGGTGACGGCGTTGTGATTCATGCCACCGGCCTCGTCGGAACCGATCGTCGTGACGAGCCGTGTGGGCGGGCCTGAGGAACCCGCCACCTGCCGGTCGAGCAACGCCTCGTCCTCCCACCACACGCTCGGGCTGATTCCGATGAATCCGTTGAACAGCGATGGCTCCTCGAGCAGGGCGTAGTAGGCGAACAACCCGCCGAAGGACCAGCCGGCCAACACCCGTTGATCCACCGTTCGATAGCTGCTGTCGATGAGGGGGATCAGCTCATCGGCGAGAAACCGGAGAAACTCCGGAGCGCCGCCGCTGGTCGGGAACTCCATCCCCTTGTACTCGGGGACGTGGGTGGGGGTGAAGTCTCGGTCCCGATCGATGTTCTCGATCCCGACCACGATGAGCTCCGGCGCGATGACGTCGCTCGCCCCACACTCGGAGAGATACCGAACCTGGGAGGCCACCACCGAGAAGTGCCAGTTGGCGTCGAGCACGTAGAGCACCGGGTAGCTTCGCCGGCATTGGTGGTAGCTCGAGGGAAGGCTCACGTAGATTTTCCGGAGCTCGTCGAGGACCTCCGACCGAAGGACCAGCGTGTTCCCGAGATCGGTCTGTTGGCTTTGGCCGGCGACCGGCCAGAGAAGGCCCACCAGGGCGAAAATCCCAATGAGCGAGCGAGATCGTAGGTGCATCGATTTCCTCCAAGCTCGGACCGGCGGACCAAGGACCTCGCCGTTCAACCGGCTCCCGACTCCCGTCGCCCGTCGCTTCGCCCATATTGGATGCCGGCCGACAGGGATTCGCTGCGATGCCGCTCAATCCCCGTGAGCCTCTACCCGACACCCATCGAATCGGTCTTTGGGGTTTCGCCAATCACGCAGGCTGGAAGCCTACGCCACAATCGGACAGAGCGCCCTCGTAGCGCCGGCGCCCCCGCCGGCAACTTTGTTGAGCGCGTTAATGGAGTTGACGTTTAGAATAACAATATATAAATTGTTTACATGAAACTGGACGAAGCTCTTGCTCTTCCCGAGGGACCGGAACGAACGACCGCGATCGCGGGCCCGCGACGGCGGACGAATGACGAATGACGCAATGCCAAACCTCACCCGTCGCCGACCGCGCAGCTTCGTCGAATGGCGGACCCTCCGCGATTGGGGCAAGCTGCCCGAACGCGAAGCGTCCGTGCCCGGGTACCTCCTCCGAATCGCCCGCGAGGAGGCTGACTTGACCCAGGCGCAGCTGGCGCTCTCTCTTGGCGTCACCCAGCAGGCCGTTGCCCAGGCCGAGCGATGGGAGTCGAACCCCACGATCGCCTTCGTCGAACGGTGGGCTGCGGCGTGCAACCGAAAACTCGAGATCAGGCTCCCCGCGGCCTGACCATCACTGCTTCAGCGCCTCCCCAATGTCAACGAATCTCAGAACGGTCTCTCCTCCGGCCGCAAATCAATCCGCAACAACGGCCGCAACTCCTCCAACCTCTCCGGAGAAACCCGGTCCACCAAATACGCCAAGAGATCTTCCTGCCGAGGCTGTCCGAAGACCATGCGGTACACCGCCAGCGATCTCTGAAGATCCTCGTAGCGCTGTTCGTCCTGGCTGAGGGGAATGGTTGGGACGTGCCGTTCGATGCCGACGCCGTTTGGTGGATCGAAGACCCATAAGGGGGCCGGTTCAAAGGTATCTCCCGGATCACGACTCGCGGCCTCCGTGGCCGATGATGTGGTAGGTGTGCCTGCCTTCAGGAAGTTGAGTACCGATCCAGGCAACAATGGTGCAATGGGGAACGTGGCACCTACCCTATTCCTCGGATACTCGTTTCAGGAAGTTCATGACTCTTTGATTGGAGTCAATCCTTGCCAGTCTATTTCCTTCAATTGTGCCTCCAAAAACACCGCGATCATTCAATGAATGTCCTGCATCTTCATAGGCATAATGCTTGTACCAGTGCGGGAATTTATTGGCTTTCAACCTGATGACGATCATTTCACACATTCGAGTTGAAGGCCACATCGCATCATCGGTCCCCGATAGCAAGAGAATTGGACCATTGATATTCTCAACCTCTATTGCAGCCTTGGCGACCATTTTGGTCTGTGTGATTGACAATTCGTACAACTCAAGCCATTGATTATTCGTTACCTTACTGTAGTCATACGGTTTGTAATAGGGGACAAATGGAATAGGTAGACCGTTGTATGACCAACTAGATGAAGGGCCACCTATGCCTTGAAATACGACGGAGCTCGGCACCTTCGCAATAACTCCTTCTATTTGTTCGCATCTAGAGGATAATAATAGAGCCAATTCTCCACCTTTGGAACCCCCATAAACAACGATCTTCTTGTCGCCTATTTCAGGTCGAGATCTGAACGTTTTGATAACTTCTTCGAAGTACTCCAAGGGGATCATCTCGAGGTGGTCGGGTGTGCTCTTCGTCTTAAAATAGCCGATCTTTAGGCAGGGATATCCCATTGAAGTGTATCGCTCGACATCGTGATTCGGGAGCCCGCCGTCTGATCCCCCCAAGAAGATGATGGCGACGTTCTTTGCCGCTCCTGAGGGTGCGAAATATCTTGTATCGGGATCGATATCGTCCCGAGTGTTCCCGATCGCGGGCAATGCTGACAACAGTGCGCCGGCAAGAAATACGAGTGCGATTCTATTCATCGATCTTCCTTTCCTAGACACCACGCCTCCGCCCGGACTCGCCCAGTTCTTGTAATGGATGCCGTTGATCATAACCTTCAGACGACTCGAAGCGAAGAGTGGCACCCAATTGCTGGTTCGGTTTCACGAGCGTTCGAAACCGTGCGCACGAAATCCTGCAGTGTGCGATTCCGCTAGATGAGATGCCAACAACAGCTTGTTGGTTGAACCGAAGCGACGAGGAAGGAAGGAGCGGGATGGATCGGTACTGACGTACCCCCAGAATAATGGTCCTGCGAGAACGAGGAGCCTGGTTGGTCAGCCCGCCATCCTCAACTGCCGAAGAGGGCCACGTTCACATTTACACGGTTGTGCCGTGGCAGATGGCGTGATCAAGGGACCTCAGGAGATCGCAGCAGGCTGAAACGAACAAAAATCAACAAATGTGAACGAGGCACCTATCGACTGTTCAGGCAGCGCCGTGGTGCACGTCTGCGAAGAGCGCGAGGGTCCGTTGGGTGCCACCGTTGGGTGCCACTGATCACAACGTCACAACCCAGTGGTGTTGCATCCGAGCTCGCATTTCCCTGAGAGGCGATCGCAGAGATCTTCGATGAGCGCCTGGACACGGCAACGGTCCGCGACACATCGAGAGGTTTCGAGCCATCTGCTGACAGAACCGGGGTGCTTGGCCACCAACTTGGCCACGTCACCGACCGAATATCCGAGATGTTCTACGGCAAGGATCGCGAACGTCCTTCTCGCATCGGCGACGTCAACGTGTCTCGATCTGCTGCGGAGCTCATCGATCGTCAAGCCGGCGGCGTCACAGACGAGCCGGCAGGCTTCGACCAGGTCGACCTCAGTGATGGGTCCCTGGGAAACCGGATTGCCCTGATGATCGAATCCCTTCACGGGGTCATGGTCGCCGATGAACCGTTCGTCGTTGGAGACGTCTTGCCACCAAGGGAGGTGCCGGACGTCGTCGTTGAGCCAACGCATCTCGGCCACGTTTCGCACCTGTTCGAGGTAGGCGGCTCGAGCATCGCCCGGGTTTTCTCCGAACCCGCGAAGGGCGGCTCGAACGTCGACGAGGCGGGGACCGCGCCTCCCAATCAGGGCGGCATGACCGCTCCAATCGTGACCCGCTGGATCGTCGGTCAGACCCGCGGCAACCGGGTTCAGGTGTACATAGGCCAGCAGCTGACGGAAGTTGATGTCATCTCGGACGAGGCGGGCTTTGTAGCGACTCTGCCACAATCGCCCGAGCAGGCGGTGCCGGTGATTGAACGCACGGGCGACTCGACACTGGAGCCTCGCCATGCTGCGCCAGAGCGGGGTTCCTCGGGTCTGGATCACCAGGTGGTAGTGGTTGCTCATCAGGCACCACCCGAGCACGAGGAATCCGTGCAATCGCTTCACATCGGCGACGGTATCCACGAAAGCGTGCGCCTCGAGTGGAT
>JARFRM010000226.1 GCA_029287235.1 Thermoanaerobaculales bacterium | reverse complement strand
GCGACCCGGGCGCGTTCAAGGACCGTTCGATCATGGAGGGTGATCCGCACTCGGTGCTCGAAGGCATGATCATCGGCGCCTACGCGCTGGGCGCGAACGAGGGCTACATCTACGTCCGCGACGAGTACCCCCTGGCGGTGGTCAACCTCGAGCTCGCGATCGTCGAGGCGCGCACGGCGGGGTTGCTCGGTGAGAACATCATGGGCACGGGTTTCGACTTCGACATCCGGATCTCGCGCGGCGGCGGCGCCTTTGTCTGCGGCGAGTCCTCCGCGCTCATGCGGTCCCTCGCCGGCAAGACAGGGGAACCCCGCGCCAAGTATGTCCACTCCACCGCAAAAGGACTCTTCGATCTGCCCACGGTGCTCAACAACGTCGAGACCTGGGCCGGCATCGGGGCCATCATCCACCACGGCGGCGCCTGGTTCGCCGCCATGGGAACCGAGAAGTCCAAGGGGACCAAGGCGTTCTCCCTCGTCGGCAAGGTCAAGAACACCGGTCTCATCGAGCTCCCCATGGGGACGACCTTGCGCCACATCATCTACGACATCGGTGGTGGTGTGCTCAAGGATCGTCCGTTCAAGGCGGTTCAGACCGGAGGGCCTTCGGGTGGCTGCATCCCGGAGGAGCTTCTCGACCTGCCGGTGGACTACGAAAAGCTCACCGAGGCGGGATCCATGATGGGTTCCGGCGGCATGATCGTCATGGACGATCGAACCTGCATGGTCGATGTCGCCCGCTACTTCATCGCGTTTCTGACCGAGGAGAGCTGCGGCAAGTGCACCCCATGCCGAGAGGGGCTCAAACAGATGCTCGCCTTTTATGACCGGCTCATCGAGGGCCGGGGAACCGATGGCGACATCGAGAAGATCGAGACCCTGGCCGCCGGGATGCAACTGGGCAGCCTGTGCGAGCTCGGCAAATCGGCGCCCAACCCGGTGCTTTCGACGCTGAAGTACTTCCGTGCAGAGTACGAGGCCCACATCGCCGATCGCGCCTGTCCGGCCGGAGTCTGCCGTGAGCTGACCGCCTTCGAGATCATGGACGACTGCGACGGTTGCCACGTCTGTTTCAAGGCGTGCCCGACCGACGCCATCGAGGGGGTCATCAAGGAGATGCACGTGATCCACCACGATCTCTGCATCTCGTGCGGGGCGTGCCTGGATGTCTGCCCCACCGACTCGATCCGGACCTTTCCGAAGATCGAGCTCGCCGCTGAGGAGGTGGTGTGATGCCGACCCTCACCGTCAACGGCCGTCGGGTCACCGTGGGCGAGGACGTCTATATCCTCGAGGCCTGCCGCGCGGCGGGCGTCGAGGTTCCGACTCTGTGCAACTTCGACGGGCTCGAACCGTGGGGCGGGTGTCGCCTCTGCGTCGTCGACATGTCGCTCGAGAAGTGGGATGACGACTGGTTCAAGCTGGTGACCGCCTGCAACCACCCGGTGGAGGAGGGGATGACGGTCATCACCGATTCCGAGCGGGTTGTTGCCACCCGTCGTGTGGTGCTCGATCTTCTCCTTGCCCGCTGCCCCGACACACCGTTGATTCAGCGGCTTGCCGCAGAGCTCGGGATCGACGAGACGAGCTATGAAAAAAACCCCGAGCCCACCGACTGCATTCTCTGCGGCCTGTGCACCCGGGTCTGCGATCACATCGGCGTGTCGGCCATCGCGAGCACCGATCGCGGCTGGGGACGCGAGATCGCGCCGCCGTTCAACGAACCGCCGCCGGACTGCATCGGCTGTCTCGCCTGCGCCGAGATCTGCCCCACGGATTACATCCCGTATAGCACCTCCAATGTCAAACGCACCATTTGGGGAAGGGAGTTCGAGATGCTCCGTGACCCGAAGACCGGCGAGGCGGTGATCACGAGGGCACAGGCGGAGCACTTCGCTGCGCGGAGCGGTGTGCCCATGGGTTACTTCGAGACGTCGGATCGAACGAAGCGGCTGGAAGTCGCGAAGACATTCGAAAAGCTGCGGGTGGTGAAATGAACCGGCATTTCGGGCACGGACGCGGACGCGGACTCGGACGCGGGGGTCAAGGATGAAGATGATCTACAAGGTTTCGGTGGAACGCTGCATCGCGTGTGGCAAGTGCGAGCTCGCGTGCGCATTCGCGCACGGCAGCGAAGGCAAGCCGTCCAAGAGCCGGATCAACATCCACCGCAGAGGACCCGAGCTGGGGACTCCGGTTGTGTGTTTTCAGTGTGACGATGCGGCCTGCGTCACGGTCTGCCCCACGCAGGCGCTGGTCCGCAACGAAGAAACCGGCGCCATCGACATGGTGCGGTCGCGGTGTATCTCCTGTCGGATGTGTGTCGCCGGGTGTCCGTTCGGCAACATGCTCTGGGATGACGCCTATCACCGCGTCCAGAAGTGCGATCTCTGCGGCGGTGAACCGCGGTGCGTGCCCTTCTGCCCCACCGGCGCCATCGCCTGGGTGCCGATCGAGGAAGCGGTGCTGCCGCCCGAGCCGCTGGATCGTGACGCGCTGGAATTGAGGTAAAAGAGGGCACCCCCGAGGGAGGTTCCTATGCACGACGACATTCGCGAAGTACTGAAAAAGGCATACCAGATCGAGGTCGACGGCTACACCTTTTACTCGATGGCGGCCGAACGGGCCGAGAAACCGGTCGTGCAGGAGCTCTTCGACAAGCTCGCCAACGACGAGGTCCAACACAAGGCCTATCTCAAGAGCGTCATCGGCTCGTACGAAGACAAGGGTGCGGCGGCGTTCACCATCGCCCGGCGCGATCCCGACCTCAAGGCGTTCACCGACACGATCTACACCGAAGCCTTCAGGGAGCAGGCGCGGGACGCCGACTTCGAGATGGGGGTCCTCTCCATCGGGATGACGCTGGAGACCCGGGCAATACAGTATTTTTCGAACGCCGCCAAGGCCGCGAGAGAGACCGAGGTGAAGGAGTTCTACCAGTTCCTCGCCGATTGGGAGAAAGGACACCTCGATGCGCTGCAAAAGCTCTACGGCGGTGTCCGCGAGGACTATTGGGCCGAAGGTGGGTTTTCACCGTTCTGAGGGAAGGTCTGCGCCCGTTCAAGTCTGTGGTTCGTAAGTCGTAAATCGTAAGTCGTGAGTCGTAAATCGTGAATCGACAGCGACTCCGGACAGGCGATACCTGGGTCTTCGAGAGACGCAAGCCATGAATCCCGGTAGCCACTGGGCCGGATTACTTTTCGAACCCGGAAGGCCAACTCCGACCTGCGATGGACGACTTACGATTTACGATTTACGATTTGCGACTTACCATTCACAACTCACGATTCACGATTCACCCAACCACGATCGGCCCGCGCTCGATGAGTTCTATGACGTCTCCGGCGGGCATGGGCTTGGCGAAGAGATAGCCCTGACCGAACGCGCAACCGAGATCTTTGAGGATCCCGAGCTGCTCGTGGGTTTCGATGCCCTCGGCGAGCGCATCCATCCCGAGGTTATTCGCAAGGGTGATGATGGTCCGAACGATCTCTGAACCGCCGCCGACGCCGTCCAGACGTTGGATGAAACCACGGTCGATCTTGAGGGTGTCCACGGCGAAACGCTGCAGATAGGCGAGCGACGAGTAGCCGGTACCGAAGTCGTCGAGATAGACCTTGACGCCGAGGTTGTGCAACCGATGCATGACGTCGATGGCGAGCTCGGGGACTTCGATGATGGCGCTCTCGGTGATCTCGAGTTGCAGCAGATCGGCCGGAAGTTGAATCTCGGCGAGGATTTTCTGGATGTAGACCACGAGTTCCTGGCGGCAGAACTGGTCGCTGAAGAGATTGATGCTCACGGCCGGAGACCCCACTCCGTTGAGTCGGTTTTTCCACTCGAGGGCCTGTTCGCAACCGGTTTTCAGAACCCACTCGCCGATGGGGTTGATGAGACCGGTTTCTTCGGCCAGGGTGAGGAACTCGCCGGGTGGAAGCAGACCGCGCTCGGGGTGTTGCCAGCGCAGGAGAGCCTCGCAGGCGACGATGCGACCCGACTCGGTGTCGACGATCGGTTGGTAGTGGAGGCGGAACTCGTCCCTTTCGAGGGCGCGTCTGAGATCGTTCACCAGGTGGAGCTGACTCAGCACGAGGGGGTGCATCGACTCGTCGTAAACGAAGTGTCGGTCCCGGCCGTCGCCCTTCGCTCGGTACATGGCGATATCGGCATTGCGGAGGATCTCGTCGGGGGTCTCGTATCGGTCCGAGCTGATGGCGATCCCGGTGCTGGCGGTGGTGAAGATCTCCTGGTCGCCGATCTTGAACGGCCGTGACAACGCCTCTTGAATCCGCTCCGCGACCGACACCGCTTCAGCCTGGCTGTGAACGTCCGGAATGAGCACTGTGAACTCATCGCCGCCCAAGCGGGCCACGGTGTCGCCAGGGCGGACGGCGCGGCGAAGGCGGTGGGCGATCTCGACCAGCAGACGGTCGCCGGCCTGGTGACCGTATCCGTCGTTGATCAGCTTGAATCGGTCGAGATCGAGGAAAAGGACGGCGAACGGAGTCTCGGTTCGGCCTTTCGCACGCTCGAGCGCCAGGTCCACCCGGTCGTGGAATGAGGCCCGGTTCGGCAGACCGGTGAGGGGGTCGTGGAGCGCCGACTGGAGGAGCTGCTCCTCGGCCCGCTTTCTCATGGTGATGTCGACAAGCACGCCCTCGACACCGAGTGCCCCGTCAAAACGAACCGTTCGGGTCTGCTGAAGGACCCAGGTCACGGTGCCTGATTTGGTGATCAGGCGGTACTCGGTCTGCGGGCTCACCCGACCGTCGCCGATCTCGAATCCGTTGACGGCCGCGTTCACGAAAGAGCGATCGGCAGGATGGATGATCGCCTCGAGTTGGCGCTGGTCGAAGCCGAGGATTTCATCGAGTCCGTAGCCGGTGATCTCGGCCATCATCTTGTTGGCGTACACCACCCGGCCGCTCTTGACGACAAAGATTCCCTGGAGGGACTGCTCGGCCAGCGAACGGAACTTCTCCTCGCTCTCGCGCAACGCAGCCTCAGCGCGGAGACGATCGGTCTGATCGACGTAGATCCCGTACACAAGGGCGACCTTGCCGTCCTGAGTCACCGGGACCCCGAAGACCTCCACCGGAACCGGGGTCCCGTCCTTCCGTTGTCGCACGGTCCGTTGGGCGATGGTCTCTCCGCCGAATGTCCGCCGCGACAACCAGCTCGCCTCGTCGATCCGCTCAGGGGGTGTGATCAGCTGGTTGATCGGGCGGCCGACCACCTCGCTGTGTGCGAAACCGAAGAGCGTTTCGAACGCCGGGTTGACTGCGACCACGTTCTCGTCGGCATCCGACATGAGGATGGCCAACGGCATGTTTTCGTAGAGCTGTTCGAAGCGGCGGGTTTCGAGACGGAGCGCGCGCTCGACCCGCTGCCGCTGGATCGCGGCGCCGATGATCCCGGAGGCCGATCTGAGGGCCTCGATCTCGGCGATCAGCCACTGTCGTTCGGTTGCCATGTCGTCGAATTCGATGAAGCCCCAGAGCTGATGATCGACGATGAGCGGAGCGGTCACCACCGACAACACCTTCTGATCCTCGAGGACGCGGCGCTCGCTGCCGGTGAGCTCCCGCACTTTGACGTGGACGCAGCGGCTGGCGGACAGCTCCTCGTAGAGGCGTCCCAACCCGATCTTCCGCATCGGGACGTTCTGCAGCTCGGGGAGGTCTTTCCTCGGTTCGAATCCTTCGGCGACCCACTCGTGGCGATGCCTCAGGTAGTGGTCGTCGTCGGCGTCGTGGATTGAGAACAGGGTCGCCCGGCTGACCTCGACGGACCGTCCGAGGGTCTCGAGGACCGTCTCGATATTGGTGGTCCAGTCGATGTGTTCGACCATCGCCCGCGCGGCGAAGCTCATCGCGCGGAAGATCTGGGTGCCGTGGGCGAGAACCTTCTCGGATTCGATCCTGCCGGTGATGTCGGAGTAGACCCCGAGCAGACCGGCGACGGCGCCGTCGGCATCGTAGAAGGGCACCTTCGACGTGTCGATCCAGAACCGCCGACCATCGGCCTGGAGCTGCGATTCGATGATGTGGTACTCGGGGGCGTCGTTGGCCATCACCCGTCGGTCGATCTCCCTGTAGAAGTCGGCCTCGCCGTCGGTCCAGGAAAAATCGTGATCGGTCTTGCCGACGATTGTCTCGGGTGACGACAGACCGGCGGCCCGGGCGAAACGATCGTTGCAGCCGAGGTAGGTCGAGCTGAGGTCCTTCCAGAAGATGAACTCGGGCTCCTCGATCAGGACATGGCGGATGCGGTCGAGGGCGGCCTCGATCCCGGGCGCGCGTTGCGGTGGTGCGGCCTCGTGCGCTGATCTCTCCCCATCCGGCGTCGACGGTTTATCGACGCCCGTGTCGGATGACGGGGAGAGATGGTGTGTTTTCGTGTTCAATCGCAGCACCTCAGTTCGTCAACTGGGCACTTCAAGCATAGCAACGTCGTGATTGGCTACAATTGATATTTGTCACAGAGATGAGCTTTTTGGCCGTCACAACGAAAGGTGGATCACGCATGGAACTTCTCGTGGCCTTCGAATCCGCGGCCGATCGGGCCAAAGAGCTGCCGCACCAGCCAAATGACGTTCTGCTCGATCTCTACGGGCTTTTCAAACAGGCGACAACGGGTGACGTCACCGGGGAGAAACCGGGGATGTTCGACTTCAAGGGCGCCGCCAAGTACGACGCCTGGGAACGTCGCCGGGGGAT
>JARFRM010000158.1 GCA_029287235.1 Thermoanaerobaculales bacterium | reverse complement strand
GGACGCCGTCACTGCGGCCGGGGTTCGCATTCCCTGGACGAGACCCCGGCGAGCGGCAACCAGCGCCGAGATCAGCGGCGCCGCGAAGGCCAGCGAGGCCGCGGAGAGGGCCGCCTGCTGGCAGGGATAGGCGAGCCGGCTTGGTTTTTGGCCGCTGCGGAGTATCAGCCAGATGAGGGCGAGCAGACCGGCGACCATCGAGTTGATCGTGAACCAGGTACGGAGAATCCAGCTTCAGCGAAAGCTGATGCGTTCGAATCCGGATTCGTCCACTACGCGTTTGTGAGATCGGCAATCGTGCTTCACCGGTGGTCTCCCTTCACATCCCGGATGTGGTCCCGCTCGATTTGTCGATACCCATCGTCCCACCTGCGGGATCGAGGCCGCCGTGACCGACGATACATCCGGCGTCGTTGAGAAACTCGGTGAGATACGCCGCTCGGTGTTCGGCGAGAGGCGCGGGCCTCAAGTGTTCAATCGCCCACCACATCGCTCCAACGGAGAGTTCGGAGCGCGAAGCCGTCGGAGAAGAGAACATCAATGCCCTCGTACGCTCCCATGTCGACGGTGCCGGCGATGACCCGGACGGCGCCGTCGCAGTCGGCGTCACCGAGACCGGCGGGCGGGCTGTTGGTGCCCGCGTTCTCGGCCGGCGAGCCCGCCGACAGCTTGAAGTTGAATCCGGCCGGATTGACAAAGATGGGATCAACACCGACCAGATTGTGGCTGTTAGCGATGGTGCCGGCGCCCTGCTGGAGGGTGAGATCGGTGCCGTTGCCGTAGAAGACTGAGTTGTGCACGCTCGCCGTCGCCGTGGGATCTCCGATGTAGAAAACGAGCCCATGGTCCGTGTTGTTAACCGACGTCAGGTTGGTCAAGGCGAGCAAGGCGGTGTCGCGAACGGAGGCCCCGACCCCTTCGTCACCGCCGGCCACCACCGTGTCCCCGGCCCGCAACTGGGCGGCGCCCGACGCCACAAGTTGCAGCTGGTTGCCGAGGCCGGTCTGGCTCGAGTTGATAAACAGCTTGTTGCGGAGGACCTTGGCCCAACCGGTGTCGTACACACCCACCTGGATGCCGGTGCCGGTGACAGTTGGACTCGCCGAGCTTATGGCCTGGTTGTTGACGAAGTCGCTGTCGGTCACGGAGCCGACCGCGCCAGCATCGACCCGGAGGGAAAGTCCCGCTCCCCTGATCTCGCTGTCGTTCTCGACCTGGTTGCTGACAAATCTGACCCGTTCAAAAGTGACCGGAGAAAAACCGGAGATGTCCACGTAGGCGCCGCCGCCCAACGCGCTACTGCCGCCGGTGCAGACGTTGTGCTCAATTCGCGAGTCGTGCACCCAGAGACTGTTGCCCGAACCGGACATATTTGCATAGAGCCCACCGCCGCGGGGGCCGATCGTGTGCTCCGCGGTGTTGGCGTCGATGAGGCAGTCGCTGATCTCGAGGCGGAGATTGCCGGAGGCACTGAAGTACATACCTCCGCCCCTCATCGCCTCACCACCGGTCAGGGTCAGGTTGGCGAGGCTGACCTTGGTGTTCGGCGACGTGGGGGGCAGTCCCAGAAACAGGCATCGGTCAACCCCGTTGCCGTCGATCACGGTGAGATCCGGATCCGCGGTCTGGGTCGCGAAGGCGGGGTCCCAGCCCCCCGAGATGTGGAGCTCGCCCTCGTAGAACACGACTGTGGAGGTGTCGATGACGACGTTCTCCATAAAGGTGCCGGCTTCGATCCTGAGCTCGTTGACGCCACCGTTGACTATCCCGGCGAGGGCGCCCTGGATCGTCGGGTAGGTCCCGTGCGGACCCACCGTGAGCAGGACCGCCTGGGCCGAGCAGGGGCCCGGTGCGGCAACAACCGACACGACGACCAGGCCGAATGCTGCGGAGCGACAAATGCGGACGATTCTTGACAACGCGGTCCGAGAACTCGACGTGTTCATTGTTTCCCCCCGGAGGTTTTCTCATAATGTATGTCCTTGATTGAACATTTGCAAGGAGAACCGTTCCGAACAAGGGGGCCCCACCGGCCTGGCGCCGTGGAGGCTCCGAAGGTGGCAGCGTCCAACCTCCGAATGGTGCAAACCGCTCAGATGCGTGCGGCGGTCGGACGGCGAGAGTAAAAGGCCGCGGCGTTTGCCGCGGCCTTTGATCTGCGATGGAGCCAATAGCTAAAGGCTAAGAGCTCTATCAGAGGATTTGCAGGCTCCTGCCGCCAATCCGCCTCAGCTCTCCAACGGATGGGTGCCTCTATGATTGATGGGTGCCACGTTCCCCATTGCACCATTGTTGGCTTGAGATCCTCTGTGTAGAATGAAATCGTCCCGTCCGCGCATAGGAGGAATCCTATGCCGAGACATCCCCGCCTGTTTATCCCGGGAGCTACGTACCACGTCTATTGTCGCGTCGCCCGTGGTGAATTCGTCTTCGACGACACCAACGAGGCGATCGAGTTCGTCGAAGTGCTTCGCGAAGTCCGCGATCTCGACGGTTGGACGATTCTCGCTTGGTGCCTCATGGGCAATCATTACCACCTTGTCGTGAAAACACGAAACGTCGATCTTTGGCGGTCGATGGCGAGGCTTCAGGGTGGGTTCTCCCGCGCCTACAACCGGCGGCACCGCTATCTCGGGAGGCTTTGGCAGAGTCGGTATCGTGCACGAGTGATCGATACCAACGAGTACTTTCGTCAGGTTGTCGCCTACGTCCATCTCAATCCGGTGTCTGCCGGGATCGCCGATGATCCTGGCGACTACGTTTTCTGTGGACACCGGGAGATCATCGGGGCGTGCAGACCATTTGTCATCCATTTGCCGTCGGTGATCAAAGGATTCGGTGGTGGTGAGCCCGATGAATCTGTCACGGACTACCTTCGGTGGATGCGTTCGGTCGCCGAAGCGAGATGGGCAGCAGCCGGTGTTGTTGAACTTCCCTGGTGGGCAGAAGCCCAACACGCTGACGAGATAGCCACGACCGATCGTCATCCTCGAGCGACGACGTTTGATCACCAGTTTCTCGCCGAGGAACGCTCCGAGCTCTCACTCTCCGATTTTGTCGCGCGCTTTCAGTCGGCATCTGGTCACCAACTCAACGACCTCGCTTCGAGATCCCGGACCGAGCGACATATCCGCGGGAGGATCGAGTTTTCCCTGCTCGCTGTCTCACGGTACGGATTCAGGGCCTGCGACATCGCCGCCGTCCTACGCAAAGGAAGGAACTCCGTCACCCGCTGGCTCAACCGGGGCCTCTGCGACGAGCGCAACGACCCATCATTCAGCGAGCAGATCAATCGCCTCGATGCAGAGATCTCGAGCAAGTGAAAGAGGACAATGGTGCAATGGGGAACGTGGCACCCTTCAAAGAGGACAATGGTGCAATGGGGAACGTGGCAACCTTCTGGCACCCTTCCAATGGGGAACGTGGCACCCTTCCAACCGGCGGTGGGGATCGACCACGTCGTCGGCTGCGGCAACGGGCGCGGCCTGCCCTCCGGGTCAGGTTTGCCGGCGGTACCTGACCTGCGCTTCGACGACCTTCTTCTTGAAGTCGGGGAATCGCCGCCAGAGGTCCTTGTCGCAGGCGACCAGCTCGTCGCAGTCGATGCAGCACTCCTTGCCCTTTTCGATGGCGCAGTCGCGCACCGTGCAGCGGGCGAGAACGATCCCCTTCGGCTTGTCCATGGTCTTGCAGCCGTGGCAGATGGCCTGCTCGGGATCGAACTCGACGCCGAACCGCTCCTCGATCTTCCACTCCTTCCACGCCTCCTTCTTGAGCTCGACGTCGTCCTGCAGCGTCCCCTGAAGGAACGTGCATTCGTCGGGGCACTTGTAGCCGCAGAAACAGCGTTCGGTGAGGTCGATCTTCTCACTCGCGCCCTCGTCCTCGCCGGCAAAGGACGCCAGCGGCGAGCACATGCAGAGGCCGCAGAGACCGATCCCGGCCCTGGCGGTGCCGGAGAGAAAGATGCGACGGTCGATGGGTTCGGATTTCATGGCTGAAGCTCCTTTGCGCCTGTCGTTCTCATGTTTGAACGAGTTTTCGACCGGGGAGTTTCTCCAGAGGCCGAGGATTTACAATCAACAACACGATGCTGGTTCAGATCGCCGTTCTCGCGTGGATCTTCCTCGGTGAGCCGATCAATGCCAGGGAGGGCGTCGGCCTCACGCTGGCGGTGCTCGGCGTCGTCCTCGTCCAGCTTACCGGCGCCACCGAGAAGAACGAACCGTCCGTCGACGAGCGGAAGGTCCTCTAGAACCGGGACTCCGGCAACTACTTGGCCGCGAGCCAACCGGCGACGCGCTCGACCGCCTCGACGACGGATCCCGCGTTGAGGCGCAGAAACTCCTCGCCGAGCCGCGCGTTCGCGGACTTCCGCTCGTCCGCGGCGAGCGCCCTCGCGCCGTCGAAGTCGACGTAGGCGAGCCGGGCGGTGAGCTCGTCCGGCGGCCGGCCGAAGTCGCTTCCGGGGAGGATCGCGACGCCGGTGTCCTCGAGCAGGGCGGAGCAGAGCCCGGCCGACGTCGTGATGCCGCGGTCGGCGAGCAGCCCCCGCTTCCGCGAGAAGTCCGGAAACAGGTAGAACCCCCCCTGGGGTTTCGGCACCGCGACACCGGCTCGGACAAGGCGGCCCGCGCACCATCGGCCGAGAGCGCCGAGGATCCGCCGCGAGTGCGACAGGTAGCGCTCGATCTCGATGCCGCCCTCGAAGGCGCGGACCGCGGCGTACTGGATCGGCGCGCTGGTCGAGGTGAAGGTCTCGCTGGCGGCGGCCGACATGGCATCCTGCAGCCAGCCGAGCGATGGCGGCAGCGCGAACACCCCGAGCCGCCAGCCGCCGGCGCCGCACCACTTGCTGAGACCGCCGCTGACGATGGTTCCCTCGGGGTAGAAGCGGGCGATGGAGACGTGCTGGCCCTTGTGGTGGAGCTCGCCGTAGATCTCGTCCGACAGCAGCACGACACGGTAGCGCCGGGCCACCGCGGCGAGCTGCTTGAGCTGGCGCACACTGTAGGTGCTGCCGGTCGGGTTGCTCGGGTAGTTGAGCACGACGATCCGCGGCCGCGACTCGTCGCGCCGGCAGAGGGCTTCGAGCTGCTCCGGCGTCAGGTGCCAGTCATCCTCGGGCGAGGTCGGGACCCACTGCACCTGGCGGCCGAGCATGTGGGCCTGGGGCGCGTACGACACCCAGCTCGGGGTCGGGATCACGAGGTCGCCGTAGTAGACCAGCTGGAGCAGGAACATGAGCTCTTTCGAGCCCGGTCCGACGATGACGTTGTCCCAGGTGAACTGGAGTCCCTGGCTGCGGCGGTGGTAGTCGGCCACCGCGCGGCGCAGCTGGTGGAGGCCCTTGACCGGGAGGTAGTCCTTCTGAAAGGCGTTGGTGCGCAGCTTCTCGACCACCGGCTCGGGCACCGGAAACGGCGACTGGCCGAGACCGAGCTTGAAGATCCGCCGGTTCTGCCGCAGCAGCTCGTCGCAGCGCTCGTTGATCGCCACCGTCGCCGACGGCGTCATCCCCCGCACGTTGAGATTGAGGTGAACCTCGGGGTCCTTGCGGTTGCGATGCGGCGCCATGGCGTGCCTCCCGGGCGGCGGGAC
>JARFRM010000109.1 GCA_029287235.1 Thermoanaerobaculales bacterium | reverse complement strand
AGATGTGTATAAGAGACAGCCACGGTGGCGTCGCTGGTCAGGCGACTGGTGAGCTCGCCGGTCTTGCGAAGATCGAAAAACCCGATCTCCTGCTCGATGACGGCGCCGAAGACCGACTCACGAAGCCGGGTGACGATCCGCTCGCCTGCCACCGAGAAGAGGTAGTAGCGAAAGGCCACCGCCACACCCTGGACGGCGAAGATCAACGCCATCGCGAGGACGGCGCGATTGAGGGTCTCGGCTCCACCCGCCACCGCGGCGTCGATGAGCACCCGAACCACCTGCGGCCAGGCGAGGCTCGCGGCGCCACCGACAACGAGAAAGACCGTCGCCGCCGCCAACCGCCGCCACTCGGGCACGGCCAGGGCCAGCATGCGCCGCAACGGCACTTTCGGCGGCGCCTGCTCACCCTCCACCGGGTCTGCCCCAGCCGATTCTCGTCGCCTCATCCCGCGCATCTCTCGAACCTCCGATCAACCAGGTGGATAGATTCTCGACCAGTTGCGTTTCATGTCGACGACCAACCAACCCCGCTCACCGACCGAGCACACGACGAGGTTACGACCTACGCCACGACAACGACGCAGGTCAACGGCCCGGAGATGAAGACTCTGTTTTTCAATTGATCCTCCCGACCTCGATGCTCTCAGCTCTCAGCGAACGGCTAACGGCTAACGGCTAACGGCTAACGGCTAACGGCTAACGGCTAACGGCTAACGGCTAACGGCTAATACCTAATACCTAAAACCTATTTCTTGTACTTCACCGAACACCCATACGGCTTTGTCTCCGGCGTCGACACCGCCTCGCCGGCGGCAAGTTCGTTGAGGGCGTTCGATACATAATTGGTGCGAGCACCCGCCTCCATGTTTCCCCGGGGGTCGTCATCGATGGCGCCGTTGTAGACAACGATTCCCTTGGCGTCGATGACGAACATATGAGGCGTGGTCGCCGCGCCGTAGGCGTGACCCACGGTGCCGTCCTGGTCAACGAGGATGGGCCAGTCGATGCCCTCCTTCTTGGCGAAGGCGGCGTTCGCCGCCTGGTCCATGTAGTTGGTCGAGTTGATGGTCAACCAGACGACCCCCATGCTCTCGGAGTAGGCCGAGGTGAGGTTCTTCATGGACCCCTCTTGATAGTGGCGTTTGACAAAGGGACAGTCGGGATTGACCCACTCGAGGACCACGACTTTGCCCTTGTAGTCGGCAAGTTTGATCTTCTCGCCTGCGCTGTCGGTGAGGGTGAAGTCGGGGGCCGAATCACCCACATCAACTCCGGGGCCGGCCGTGGCGACACCCGCCAGCGCGATCATTGCCATCAACGTCATGGATCTCATCAGCTTGATCATTGGTCTTTCCTTTCGTGGGACCACCAACGGCGGTCGAGTCATTCGATGTCGATATGGGAGACCAGGGCTCTCCGGTTCCCATCGGGGTCTTCGATCGAGATGAGCGACCGCAGCGTATCTGCCGGAGCGCTCGATGTCTTCAATCGGGTCATTCTGAAATCGATCCGTGTCAGCCGGCCGCGGGTTTGAGTCCGAACGCCTTCGACCTTGAGGCCGGCCCCCGGATCGGGGAAGAACTCGACGGTACCGGGCGTCGCCTTCCAATTCAGCCAGACGACCAGGGCGACAGCGCCCGTCGACGGCACCGGGCCACCGGTGACGGAGACATTCAACAGGTCGGAATCCGCGGTTCTCGGAAGCGAGCTGCGCCAGGTGTCGAGCACCGACCTCGAGGCGGCGAGCTCGCTACTCTTCAGCGGCAGCGTGGCCTCGAGCTTCGCCGAGCCCAGGATGCAGACATCCTTGCAGGCGAGCCAGGAAGCAGTGACCGTAACCGGGGCTGAAGTACCCACTCGGTCGGGGGCCGTCACTTCCGCCGCCAGCACCACCGGATTCTCGTATCCGTAACCACCGACCCCGTCCGACTGCTCGAAGGCGATCGGTATCGGCCACCGCAACTCGCCCACCGCGAAATTCTCGGGCAGCTCGAAGAGGACCTCGGTGGCGAGACCGGCCTCACCGGGGTTGCGCCAGTAGACGTGCCAACCGGGCTCGGGTTCGAGAAGCACACCGAGGTGAAAGGTCTCACCCGCACGAAGCTCAGCGGCATCGGCCACCAAGCTCGCTTTGACATGGCTCTCCTCGGCCGCCGCAGCCGCGGCCATCGCGACGGCGATGACGCCACCTGCCCACGAAAGATGTCGTCTCACGTTCACAACGTTGGGAAGCCGTTCAGGCGTCGCCTTATTCCCTCGACAACAGCCTCGACGCAGGTGGGACGCCCACGCGGGTTGGGTGAGTGCGTGTCGTCCAAACCCAACCAAAATCGTTCAAATCGACTCATCGGACATCAGAAGTTGATCGCAATCGCTGACGGCAGCGACCCTGAAGGGCACGCTGGAAGCCCGCCCCACCAACACAGTACGACCACCATTGGAGCGGCAAGCTTCCAGCTTGCCTCTGTCGCGTTTCGTGAGGGTTTCAGCTCTCGGCGGCGTCAGGCTCGTTGACGAAAAGAAGCTTGCGGTTGGTCCAATCGACCCCCACCACCGACCCCGTCGGGACGAACCGATCGACCCCGAGATCCTGGGCGAGAATCCGGATGACTCCGCCGTGGACAAAGAGCAGGTGGCGACCGGGGGGCAGCTCGTCGACAAACCCTCCGATCCGCGCGAGGAATGACCCGTGTGAATCACCCTCCGGCATGTGGAATTCGCGGAAGCCCATGAAAACGGTGGCGTCGGCGGCATCCACTTCGTCGAAGCGGAGGCCTTCATAAATGCCGAAGTTGCACTCCCGGATACGCGGGTCCGGAACGGCCTGACCCCAGGCGAGACGCGAGGTTTCCACCGCGCGCTGAAGGTCGGAGGACCACACGGACGCGAAGGCCGTGCCGTCAAGCTTCGGTCCGACCGCTGCAGCCTGTTCCCGACCGAGGTCGGTCAAGGGCGGGTCGCACCAGCCGGCGATCCGGCGTGCGGCGTTGTACGTTGTTTCACCATGACGCACCAACCAGAGTTCGACGATCTCGTCTTTCATGGCGAGTGAGTGTAGCCGATGCGCTATGCTGCGCGAACCGCTGCTGTGAGGTGAATGATGGCCGAGTTCGGACAACCATATCGCCGCTGGGAACCCGAGGGTGAGTATGACGCCCTCGTCATCGGATCGGGAATCGGTGGGCTCGGTGCCGCCGCCCTGCTCGCGCAACACGCGGGCATGAGGGTCCTGGTATTGGAGCGCCACGCGACCAAGGCAGGCGGCTTCACCCACATCTTCAAGAGAGAGAGCTGGGATTGGGATGTGGGTCTGCACTATGTCGGTGAGGTCCACCGACCAGACTCGTCCCTGCGGCGGCTTTTTGACGGAATCACCGGTGGTCGACTCCAGTGGCAGTCCATGGGGGATGTCTACGACACGGTCATCGTCGGTGATGAACGGTTCGAGTATGTCGCCGGCCGTCAGGCCTGGCGCGACCGGATGGTGGAGTATTTTCCGACGGATGAGAATGCCATCGACCGTTATCTCGAACTCGTCCGCGAAACCACCATCGGTGCTCGCGGATTCTTCGGCGCCAAGGCGCTGCCGGGCCCCGCGGCCGCGATAGCCGGTCCCTTCATGCGCCGCGGATTCTTGCGTCACGCCTCCCGCACCGTTGCCGAGGTGCTCGACGAACTCACCGACAACGCCATGCTCAAGGCCGTTCTCACCACCCAGTACGGCGACTACGGCCTGACGCCGAAGAAGGCGAGCTTCGGGATCCACGCCATGGTCGCCAACCACTATCTCCGCGGCGCCGGTTACCCCGTCGGAGGGTCGGCGCGGATCGCAGCCGAGATCATCCCCGAGATCGAGGCGGCCGGCGGCGAGGTCGTCGTCGGCGCCGAGGTCCGAGAGATCCTCATTGAACGGGGCCGCGCGGTGGGCGTCCGGATGGCTGATGACCGCGAGCTTCGCGCACCAATGGTCATCAGCGACGCCGGGGTTCCCAACACGGTTCACCGACTTCTTCCGCCGCACGCACCCGGCCGACGAGCCCTGGCGTCGGTTCTCGAGAGGGTCACACCCTCCACCTCGCACGTCTGCCTCTATGTCGGGCTCGACGCCACCGATCAAGAACTGGGACTCGGGACCTCCAACCTCTGGATCTTCCCCGGACCGAATCACGACGCCAATGTCGAACGCTATCTCGATGACCCGTCATCCCCGATCCCACTGACCTACATCTCCTTCCCGTCGGCCAAGGACCCTGATTTCTCAAACCGGCACCCGGGCAAGGCCACTATCGAGGTCGTCAGCATCGCGCCCTACGAGTGGTTCTCGGCCTGGGAGGACGAAACCTGGCAGAAACGCGGTGAGGAGTACGAGTCGTTCAAGGACCGTTTCATTGTTCGGCTCCTCGAGGTCCTCGGCCGCGAGGTGCCGCAGATTGCCGGCAAGATCGGTTATCACGAGCTGTCGACCCCGCTGTCCACCCGCCACTTCGGCGCCTACGAGGACGGAGAAATCTACGGCCTCGATCACACGCCGGCGCGGTTCAAAGCCAAGGGACTTCGGCCGAAAACGCCGGTCCCGGGACTCTGGATCACCGGCCAGGATGTCTGCACCGCGGGTATCGCGGGCGCGCTTTACGGTGGTGTGCTGTGTGCGTCCGGGATCCTGGGGAAGAACCTGCTGAAGGTGTAGCTCGAGCAACCAAGATCCTATCAGGGCAAAGCTTTTAGCCTTTAGCTGTTAGCCGTGAGCTTTCCATCGCAGGGACACGCGAACTGGGCGCGATTGCGATGGAGCTGAGAGCTTACGGCTGATGGCCAATAGCTGCGTCGCGTATCCTGACGAAGGAGGAACGATCCAATGCATCTCATCGCCGATATCGCCATCATTCCCCTGGGCGTGGGCCTCTCGCTCTCTCCTTATGTCGCCGCCTGCGAGCGCGTTCTCCGAGAGGGCGGTCTCGACCCGCAGCTCCACGCCAACGGCACCAACGTCGAGGGCGAGTGGGACGAGGTCATGGCGGCGGTCAGACGCTGCCACGAGGTGCTGCACGAGATGGGTGCTCCCCGTGTCGCCACCAACATGCGTCTCGGCACCCGCACCGACAAGAAACAGAGCCGCAACGACAAGATCGCCAGCGTCAGGAGCAAGCTCGATTCAAGAGTCGCATCCACGTTGCCTGAGCGCTCAAAGACTTCGTGAAACGGTAGTGGTGGCTTCGGCGGCGTGTTTGAAACGCAAAGAACGCTATGACCGCAAAGTCCATCGCAAAGGTCCCATTTCAAAGAGTCATCGCAGCTCAGGTCCGGAGGAAGCGTCGAGCTTGAACGACGACCTCGCATTGACGTCATCGATCCAACGCTCACCTACGCCTACTCCTGCGATGGTGCGATGGTGCGATGGCTCAATTATGCGACGTCCATTGCGAAGTTCTTCGCGTGCTTTGCGATCTTCGCGTTTTAACAAGTGACCGACGCTCGGCAGGTCGACGCACGTCCCGGCGCCGCGGACCTGCTACTTACGACTCAGGTGCTCCCGTGAGTACCTCGATGACTGCGGTGGCTCCGGCTTCGAAGCCTCGGCGAGTGCTCGGATTCTTGAGTCCGCTATAGACCTGATCCTCGGTCTTGGGCAGCGTCGTGTTGTCGCTCGCGAAAAGCAACGCACCCATCTCGAGGCCGAGTCTGGCCCCGACCACCGCGGCGGCGGCGCACTCGCTTTCCACGGCAATGACCAGACCCTTGTAGGTCTCGTAAACCTCGGGTCCCTGACGGTAGCCGGCATCGGTGGTGAAGACGACACCCAGGTGGTTGCCGTTTTCAGTCCGTCCTGCGGCCTCGTGAAGACGCGTCGTCAGCACCGGATCGAAGGCTGCCGGATACTCCATCGGGACGTAGTAACGCGAGGTTCCCTCACCCCGCACCGCCCCGGTGACCACGACGAGATCGCCCACCGCAACCCCGGGGTCCGTCCCGCCACAGGCACCGAAGACCACAACCCGCCGACCGCCGTTGGCCCTGATCATCTCCAGCGCGTTCGCCGTCGCCGGGCCGCCCATCCCCGAGTACATCAGAGTCAATGGCCCCGCGGCACCCCGGAGCCGGTAGGCGATCCGATCGGTGGTTTCATCGAGCGGCACAAGCTCGCCGCCATACGTCTTCACCAACGCTTCAAGATAGCTCCGGCGCCCAAAGGGCAGCAGAATCACGTTCTCGGCGCAGTCGAAGTCGGGATTGTTGGCGTGGCTGAAATCACGTCGGCTCATCTCGCCCCCCAAAACAGTGGTGGTTCAGTCAGAATAGCAGTCATGACCACCAACGAACGCGTGCTTCTGGCCATCGCCGTCGTCCTCGTCGATCTCACCCTCTTCGTCCTGCCGCTCACGGGGATCTTCGCGGCCTTCATTCTGCTGGCCAGACCGCCCTGGTTTCTCTCGCGGGTGCAGCAGCTCTACGGCGACCAGCCCTGATACGATCCACGATCGAAATCGGAGGTTCCTCCATGAGTCTCGACCGCATCCCCTCGTCGCTTGCCATCGCCGCTCTCGCAATCGCCATTCTGGTTCTTTTCCCGGCCCCGGGCGACGCCTGCACCAACATCCTGGTCACCAAGGGCGCTTCGGCCGACGGCTCCACCATGATCACCTACGCCTGCGATGGCCGCTTCCACCCGCGCCTCAACCACAGTGAGCCCGCCGACCATCCGCCCGACGCCGAGTACGAGATCCGGCACTGGACGGGCGAGCTGTGGGGAGTCATCCCCCAGGTGTCCCGAACCCATGGGGTCGTCGGGCTCATGAATGAACACCAGCTCGCAATCTCCGAGACCACCACCACCGGGCGCGAGGAACTCGAAAACCCCGACGGGTTGATCCACTACTGGAAGCTGATGCAGCTGACCCTCGAACGCGCCTCCACCGCCCGAGAGGCCGTCGAGGTCATGGCCGGGCTCGTCGAGGAGCACGGCTACCGCTCCACCGCCGAGTCATTCTCAATCGCTGACCCCGACGAGGTCTGGCTCATGGAGATGATCGGCACCGGCCCCGGCGGCTCAGGAGCGGTCTGGGTCGCCATGCGGATCCCCGACGGGTCCATCGCAGCCTATGCCAACGGCATCAGAATCCGGCAGTTTCCCCTCGACGACCCCGAGAACTGCCACTATTCCGACAACGTCATCTCCTTCGCCGTCGATCGCGGCTACTACGATCCGGCCTCCGGCAGACCCTTCGAGTTCGCCACCGCCTACGATCAGCCGACCCAGCAGTCACGCCGCTACACCACGACACGGGTGTGGAGCATCTTTCGTCGTGCCGCACCGAATCTCGAGCTCGATCCTGCCTATCACCGCGGCGATCCGACGGCGGAGCCCTACCCGCTCTGGATCGAGCCCGAGAACAAGCTCTCGCTGAGCGACGTGATGGATCTCATGCGCGATCACTACGAGGGCACCGACTACGACATGACCAAGGGCGTCGATGCCGGCCCCTACGCCACCCCCAACCGCTGGCGGCCCATGAACTGGACCGTGGACGGCGCCGAGTACACATGGGAGCGGCCCATCTCCACCCAGCAGACCGGATTCTCGTTCATCTCCCAGTCGCGGTCCTGGCTGCCCGACGCCGTCGGCGGGGTTTACTGGTACGGGCTTGACGACACATTCACCACGGTCTACATCCCGCTCTACGCCGGGATCACCCGCATCCCCGAGTCGTTCACCGTCGGCCGTCTCGATCAATTCTCGTGGGACTCGGCCTGGTGGGTTTTCAACTTCGTCGCCAACATCGCCAACCTCAAGTACTCCTACATGGTCGAGGATATCCAGGCGGTGCAGCGCGAGCTCGAGGACCGGTTCCTCGCCATGCAACCGGTCATCGAGCAGACCGCGTTGGCCCTCGCCGAGACCGATACCGAGCTCATGCGCGAGTTCCTCACCCAGTACTCGGTGGGTCAGGCCGAGGAGGTCGTCCGACGGTGGAAGGAGCTCGGCGAGGCGCTGCTGACCAAGTACAACGACGGCTATGTCGCCGGTGAAGGTGACGAAGATGTCGAACGCGGCTATCCCGAAACCTGGCTCCGCGAGGTCCTCCGCGCCCGGCCCGATCAGTTCCGCCTCGACCAGGTCGAAACCCCGGAGAATGCGTTACCCTATTAGCCAGAGCACCTATGGAAGCCGTCCAAACCGACCCCATGGTTTTTCACCCGCCGCGACTCAAACGTGGGCTCCAACTCGCCGTCGGTCTGCCTCTTTCGCTGGTGATATTGCTCCCCACGCTCTTCTCCGTGTGGCTGGTGTGGGCGCCGCACGTCGTGGAGCTCCGCGTCGATCAGGATCAACTCCACATCAACACCGCACCGGCTCCCATCAGCCGCCACCGAACCATTGATCTGACGAGCGTCGTCGCGGTCGAGGAGCTTCATCTCGACCGCGGCCGCAGAATCGCCGGAACCGGTCTTCCCGGCTACTGCGTCGGCATCTTCAGCTATGCCGAGATCGGACGGGTGTGGCAAGCCACCGACTGCTCGCGCGATGTGCTCGTCCTTCGAAGGGCCGCCGACAATCCCGTGGTACTGACACCCCCGGACCGTGAACGGTTCCGCGCCGCGCTTCAGAACGGCAGCGGATATCACGAAAGCCAACCACCACCGGAGACAGGACGCGGCTGGTTCATGATCAAGCTCATGATCCTCCTGACACCTCTGCTCGGCATGCTGGTGCCTCTGATCTTTCTGGTCGCACCGGCGCGACTCCGCTACCGGGTCGTCTCGGGTGGCTTTGAGGTCACCACCATTTTCGGAATCACACGCTTCGCCACCGCCGGGTGCACCGCCCGGCATCACCGACCACGAATCGGGCTCCGCCTTTGGGGCACCGGTGCGCCCGGCTACTACACCGGCACCTACCGCGTCGACGGCGTCAACGCCAAGATCTACACCACCTCGGTGAAAGAGGGCATCCTCATCGAAGGCCCTGGCACCCGTGTCTTCATCAACCCCGAAAACGAAGCCGCCTTCCTCGACGCCATCCACACCATGGGCGGTGCCACGGAGTGAGTCGCGAGTAGTGAGTAGCGGGCCGGAAACGCCGGAGCGTTTGTCGACTTCGTACTGCGGTGTTCACAGCCTCTGGGTCTTGTTTGAAACACAAAGGGCACGAAGGGCCACAAAGGCGGCAACAAAGCACCGCATTTGAGAGCGGGATCTCAGTTCGGGGGGGGACACACGACTTCGTGGATCGGTCTTGGTGACTTCAACGGTCTCTTTGAAACGCAAAGACCGCTATGCCCGCAATGACCATCGCAAAGATTCCATTTCAAAGTGTCATCGCAGCAGAAGCCGGAAAGGGATTTTTGGCCTGATGGACCACCTTGCTTCGTGGCCGTCGTTTCAACTTGTTTATTCCCTCATGCCTAGCCCGAAGTATTCATGAGCTGTCTGCTGCGGCCAACGATGCATCCGCGCCAGTCGAGTTTTCTCACCTTGGGGTGCTCAACGTACCGTCAAGTACGCCTCCGCGCCCCAAGGTGTGAAAAATCGACTGGCATCGGCGCCTCGCAGCCCACGCGACGAAACCTCATGAATACATAGGGCGAGACGAGCGCCGGGG
>JARFRM010000071.1 GCA_029287235.1 Thermoanaerobaculales bacterium | reverse complement strand
ACGACCCGCGTGGTGCAGATCGACCCGGGCCCGATCCCGATCTTGACCGAGTCGACTCCGAGTGAAATCAGATCCCGAACGCCCTCGGCGGTCGCCACGTTGCCGACGATGAGCGGGGTGTTCGGGTGGTCGCTCTTGACCCGTTCGACCGCGTCGAGGACACCCCGCGAGTGGGCGTGCGAGCTGTCGAGGCACAGGACATCCACCTGGCGCTCGATGAGGGCGGCGCAGCGGTCGCCGAGGTCGCCCGAGACACCGATGGCGGCGCCCACGCGGAGACGCCCGAAGTGATCCTTGCACGCGTTTGGATAGTCGTGGGCCTTCTTGATGTCCTTGACGGTGATCAGACCCTTGAGACTGCCGTCATCGGCCACGATGAGCAGCTTTTCGATACGGTTTCTGTGGAGCAGCGCCTTGGCCTCTTCGAGCGTGGTTCCCACAGGGGCCGTGACCAGATTCTCGTGGGTCATGAAGTCGGAGATCGGCCGCGCGTACTCGGTACAGAAACGGAGGTCGCGGTTGGTCAAGATGCCCTTGAGTTGTCCTTCGGGACCAATGACCGGCAGGCCGGAGATATGGAAATGAGACATGACATCGAGAGCTTCCTGAACCGACTGCTCGGGTCGGACGGTCACCGGTTCGACAATCATCCCCGATTCTGATCTCTTGACCCGATCGACCTGTTCGGCTTGTCTGTGGACGGGCATATTCTTGTGGATGATCCCGATGCCGCCGTGCTGGGCCATGGCGATACCCATTTTTGCCTCGGTGACCGTGTCCATGGCCGCCGAAACTATGGGCAGATTGAGTTCGATGCCGCCGCGTGCGATGGTGGTCTTCACATTCACATCGTTGGGGTGAACCTCGGACCTGGCGGGTACCAGCAACACGTCATCGAAGGTCAGACCGACTGGAATTGACTCGTCCATTCACTACCCCTTTGCCGCTGAAGCCCTACCGTGGCACTTTTTGTACTTCTTGCCGGATCCGCACGGGCACGGATCGTTGCGGCCCACCTTGGGATGCTTTCGCCGCACCGTGACAGGCCCCGCGGGTTGGCCCACCGGAGTATTGGCCGCGGCCTCCTGCTGTTCGTGCGAAGCCCTCAACGCCTGGGCCTCCGGGTGGGACATGGTCGTGGTCACACCCTGCCTCCGGTGTTCCAGACGCTCAGCCGGCTCGGCGTGATAGAGGAACTTCACGACGTGGTCTTCAATCCGCTCCCACATGTCTTCGAAGAGAGCGTAGCTCTCGCGCTTGTATTCCACCAATGGGTTTCGCTGACCATACGCCCTGAGACCGATTCCCTCACGGAGGTGGTCAAGAGCGAGGAGGTGGTCCTTCCACTGTCGATCAACCGTGTCCAAGAGCAGGAAACGCTCGAGCCTTGCGAAGTTCTCCTCACCGAACTGCTCAACCCGCTCTGAGTAGTGTTGATGCGCACCGGAAACCAGCCGGTCCTCGAGATCGGGTAGCGAAATCGTCTCGAAATCCACTCCGAGATCCTCGATTTTGAGTCCGAAGTAGGAACGGTACTCGGTGTCGAGAGCGGCGGTCTCCCAATCATCGGGATCGGCCTCTGCGGGACAGAACCGGTCCACCAGCGAGGCGACGATATCCCCCACCACACGGTCGATGTAGCCTCGTCCCTCGACCCCCTCGAGAATTCGCTTGCGAAGACGGTAGACCGCCTCACGCTGTTTGTTCATCACATCGTCGTACTCGAGGAGGTGCTTCCGCATCTCGAAGTTGCGTCCCTCGACCTGAGTCTGGGCCCGCTCGATGGATTTTGTGACCATCTTCGACTCGATGGGGACGTCTTCCTCCATCCCGAGTCGATCCATCATCTTTCGCACCCCGTCGGAGGCGAAGATCCGCATGAGGTCGTCATCGAAGGAGAGGAAGAAGCGTGTGGAACCGGGGTCTCCCTGCCGACCGGACCGACCTCGGAGCTGGTTGTCGATACGCCGCGACTCGTGTCGCTCGGTGCCGATAATCTGCAAACCGCCGGCATCCAACACCTTCGCCTTGTCCTCGGCACACTGAGAGGTGTACTTCTCGAGCGCCTCGGTAAAAGCCTCCGGATCCTGCGCCGGATCTACCTCCATCCGCGCCAGACCATCAGGGTTTCCCCCGAGGACGATGTCGGTCCCGCGGCCGGCCATGTTGGTGGCGATGGTCACCGCTCCAAGCCGACCCGCCTGAGCAACGATGTCGGCTTCACGTTCGTGGAACTTCGCGTTGAGAACCACGTGCTTGACCTTTCGACGCTGCAGGAGCTTGCCCAGACGCTCGGATTTCTCGATTGAAACGGTGCCGACCAGGACCGGCTGTCCGTGCTCGTGACTCTCGACGATCTCCTCGATGACCGCTTTGAACTTTTCCTGCTCGGTGCGATAGACGAGATCCGGATGATCCGCCCGCACCATTTCGACGTTGGTCGGGATCACCGACACATCGAGGCCGTAGATCTTTTCGAACTCCTCGGCCTCGGTTTCGGCGGTCCCGGTCATCCCGGAGAGCTTGTCGTACATTCGAAAGTAGTTCTGCAAGGTGATGGTCGCAAGGGTCTGATTCTCGGACTGGATCTTGACCTTCTCTTTCGCCTCCACCGCCTGGTGAAGGCCGTCCGACCACCGCCGCCCGGGCATCAGGCGACCGGTGAACTCATCGACGATGATGATCTCACCATCTTTGATGATGTACTCGCGGTCGCGTTGGTAGAGCGCGTGCGCCCGCAGACCTTGGTTGACCGCGTGAAGGAGGTCGGTCTGCGAGGGATCATAGAGGTTTTCGACGTTCAGCAGCTTCTCGGCGCGGGCCATTCCGGCATCGGTGAGCGTGGCGGTCTGCGATTTCTCGTCGACGATGAAGTCGCCGGTCACGTCCTTGTTGCCGTGTTTGTCCTCAATCTCTTCGCCCTTGGCGAGCTTGGGGATGATCGCGTCGACCCGATAGTAGAGATCAACGGAGACCTCCGACGGGCCCGAGATAATCAGGGGCGTCCTCGCTTCATCGACCAGGATCGAGTCCACCTCGTCGACGATGGCGTAAACGTGGCCCCGCTGGACCATTCGTTCGAGATCGAACTTCATATTGTCGCGGAGGTAGTCGAAACCGAACTCGTTGTTGGTGCCGTAGGTGATGTCGGCGCCGTATGCCTCCTTGCGTTCCGCATCGTTCATCTGATTCTGGATGCAGCCGACCTTGAGTCCGAGAAATCCATAGATCTCCCCCATCCACTCGGCGTCACGTCGCGCCAGATAGTCGTTGACCGTGATGACGTGGACTCCACGCCCGGTCAGCGCATTGAGGCTGACCGCCAGAGTCGCGACCAGGGTCTTACCCTCCCCGGTTCGCATCTCGGCGATTCTGCCCTCGTGGAGCACGATGCCGCCCATGAGCTGAACATCGAAGTGCCGCATGCCGACGGCACGTTTGGAAGCCTCACGAACCAACGCGAAGACTTCTATCAGCTCGGCATCGAGCAGTTTCTGGACGATGGGGGTGCGCTCCTTGGGATCGTCGGGAAGATCCTGAATCTCCTCCCGCACCCGCTCGGCGATGGCCGTGAATCGCTCTCTGATCTCATCATCGGTCAACTGCAGAATCTCGGACTCGAGCGCGTTGATCGCGTCGACCATGGGCTTCATCCGCTTGAAATCCCGTTCGTGCTTGGTACCGATGACCAAGCTGATGGCTTTTTCCACCCAGTTCATGAATCTCCCCTGTCTATCGTTGACCGTCGCCGGCGGCCGGCGGCCCTTTCCTGCCTGCCCGAAACGGTGACGGCAGGGTAGTTCACCCTGCCTGCTATTTCAATCTCTGAGACGGCTCAGCTTCCGACCGTGTTCCCCATCCCAAAAAGCGCCGCCCGCACGTGGTGCGTGCGGGCGGCGTGTATATAAAACAGGGCGGGATCTAGAAGCGATCCAGAATGTAATACAACGGGTCCACCGACTTACCATCTGCGTGGACCTCATAGTGGAGGTGCGACCCGGTTGAACGACCGGTGTTGCCGACGGTGCCGATCTGTTGACCGCGGTGGATCTCATCTCCAGGCTTGGCGGACATCTCGTGAAGGTGGCCATACATGGTGGTGAAACCGAAACCGTGGGAAATGCGGATCGTCTTTCCCAGTCCACCGTTCCGCCCGGCGAACACCACCACCCCGTCCGCCGGCGCGTACACAGGTGTTCCGCGACGAGCAGAAATGTCGAGTCCCCGGTGGAAGGCTCTCCGCCCCGTGATCGGGTCTTTTCGGGTGCCGTAGCCATCGGTCAAGACGCCGACCGTCGGGGCCATGGTGGGCGTGGATGAAAGAACTTCGCCGGTCTCCGAGAGCTTCTGATCGACCATTGCGAGCTGCTGTTCGATCCATCTTCCTTGAAGCATCAAGGTCTCGGGTCCGTCGGCAAGGCGATCGTACGGACCACCGCTTCCGACCTCGTTGGCGCCGGCGTTGGGGCCGATCATCCCGGCTCCGTCTCCCTGCATCCCCGCGGCAAGAGCAAGTCGAGCGGTGCGTTCTTCAAAATCGTCGAGCCTCGCCTGAACCTCGTCGATCGTCCTCGAGAGTTCGGTGTTCACGTCGGCGAGCTCCTGATTCTCGGCCTGGAGTCGATGCACATCCGCACGGCGACTCACGGCGTTCCCGGAATAGGCGATGGCAACGACGCTGAGAATGATCGCGGATACCAAAGCCGCCCCGGCCGCCATCAAGGTTCTCGTCGAGAACGAGAACTTGATGAATCGTGCCTGGCTGTGCGGAACGATGATGATTGTGTTCAATCGCCTCGGCACGCCCCCTCCATAAAGACATGCTCCGCTGACGCGGAAGCCTATCACCAGGCTATTATGCCCTTCCGTCTTTCCGGGTGTCAACTCGACATCGCAAAGAAGACCCCGTTCGTCTCATATTCTGTGCGCTTGGTCACCACCGGCCTCGTCCTCGCCGTCGCCGGGCTCGCCGTTTTTATCATCGATATCTTCGCTCTTGGTACCCTTGGCCGCGCGGCGCATCAACCTCGTCATCTCGTTGAGGCGGGCCTGGCACCGTCCATATACGCTGTTTTCAGACCAACCTTCATCGTCGGTCCACTCCCCGGCCTGTTCACCCGTCAAGAGCTCGATTCCCTCCTCGATGGACTCAACCGCCCAAACATTGAACCGCCCGTCGCGAACCGCATCGACGACCTCAGTCGAGAGATGAAGGTCCAAGACGTTGCTCCCAGGGATCATGACCCCTTGCTCTCCATTGAGCCCGTGGCTCTTACACACCCGAAAGAAACCCTCGATCTTCTCGTTCACCCCGCCGATGGCCTGAACGCGACCATATTGATCCACCGAGCCGGTCACGGCGATTCCCTGATGCAGCCCGGTCTCCGCCAGTGCCGAGAGTATGGCGTAGATCTCGGTCGAGGACGCCGAGTCGCCGTCGATCCCACCGTACGACTGCTCGAAAGTCACCGAGCAGGCCATGGCGAGGGGCGCCTTCCGGGCAAAGGTCCCACGGAGAAATCCGGTGAGGATGCTCACACCCTTGTCGTGCGTCGGTCCCGAGAGTCCCGCCTGACGTTCGATGTTGATGATGCCCTCGCGACCGAGACCGACCCGAGCGGTGATCCTCGACGGCTTGCCGAAGCGATGGTGGCCGAGGTCGTACACGGCGAGACCATTGACCTGCCCGACAACCCTTCCCTCCGTCGCAACATGGACCACGCCATCGGCAATGAGTTCGTGGGTCCGATCCTCCGACAGTCCGTGCCGCCGATTACGGGCTGCCTCCGCTGCCGCGACGTGGTTTCTTCCGATGGCCTCCGCCCCATCGCGGCGCGCCTGGAAATCCGCTTCTTTCTGGAGATCCGAAAGGTCCGAGAATCGACTCGAAAACCGTCGCCGCCACCCGCCGAAGTGAACCGCCTGCTCGAGCATGGCTGCCATCCCGGATCGGTCCATGGGGAGGACGGACTCCTCCTTGGCCACTTTCTGGAGCACCGAAAGGATGTCACCAGCGTGGTCACGGGTGAGGGAGATGACCGAGTCAAAATCGGCGAGTACCTTGAAGATCTTCGGGAAATCCGAGTCCCGTCGGTAGAGGAGGTCGTAAATAAAGCGATCCCCGATGACGACGACCTTGACGTTGAGAGGCACCGGTTCGGGCTTGAGAAGCGCGGCGCCGAACATGACGTTCTCCCATGCCTGTATTTGAACCCGGCGGTACCGAAGGGCCCTCTTGAGTCCGGGCCAGACCCTTGGCTCCATGAGAACGTCGTCGGCGTTGACCACCAGATAGCCTCCGTTGGCCCTCAGCAGCGACCCCGCCCGGATCCGTAAAAACGAGGTGGTCGTCTCGCCCGACGGGAGCAAGGTTCGTTCGATGGTTCCGAAGAGGTTGGTGTAGGTGGGTTCGGTCTCCATCACCACCGGTCGGCCGTCGAGATCGGAGTTGTCGACGGCGAGATTGACCCGCCAACGGCTGAAGGGATCGCCCCCCTGTTCGCCCCCCTCTCCAACAAAAACCTCGAATCTCTCTTCCAGGTCTTCCTGAACGGCGTCGAGATAGGGTTTCGCCCGTTCGTCCGTGACATCAACCAACACTCTTCGAACCGCATTGTCGAAGGTCGGATGAAGGAGTTGGCGCCGCACCCGTTCCAGCTCCTCCTGAGCCTGGCGGCGAAGTTCACCGACACCGTCAAAGATATCGCGCAGCTTCTTCGAGAGTTCACGGTGCGATTCCTTGAGCGAGGCCACCTGGGCCTCGTCGATCTTGCCCTCGTCGACCAGGGGCTGCAGCTCGTCCACCGCGACCGGAGTGTCATCGATGACCGGCACGACCTCCGGCCGGGTGATGGGCCCGGCCTGGACCTGGACCATGGAGAATCCTGAATTGCGGACCTCGCGGTCAAAGGCCTCGACCATCTCCCGCTCCCTCGTCTGAAAAACCTCCACGGCCCCTTCCATCCGCGACCGGAACTCCTTGTCGTTGAGGATCTTCGGCAGATTTTCCCCAAGCTCCTCGATGAGTCCGTCCATACCATCGCGGAGACGGCGTCCTGCACCGGCTTCGAGGAAGAGCGCTCTCGGCTCTTCCGGGTTGCGGAAATTCTGCACGAAGCAGACGTCGTCCGGAGTCTCCATGTCACCGTCGACGTGTTCGAGAAACCGCTTGATGGTGGTCAACCGGCCGGTTCCGGACAGACCGGTCACAAAGACGTTGTATCCGATTCCCGGCATGTCGAGACCAAAAGCGATGGCCTCGACCGCCCGGTCCTGACCGACGATTGTGGAGGCCGGGTCGATGTCCCTCGAGCTCGTCCAGGTCAGCCATTCATCCGGACAGGTCCAAGCAAGATCGTCGACCTCGAGCTTGCGAATCATGTGTCCTCCTCGCGAGGGGATTTTCCGCCGAGACCGTCGGCGGGAACATTATGGCCAGTACACCGACTGACGGATCCGAAGATTTCGAGGGACGCGCACCCTCACTGGTCGGCCTCGCGGATGATCTTCCAGTTCTGCTGGAAATAGACCACCATCGAAATTACGGTGAGCACCAGAGCGATCCACAGCACGATGGTGCCGAGTCCCTGCCACTTCCCGAGGTGACTGCCGAAAATGAGGAGCGACACCGCAATGATCTGCGTGGTGGTCTTTGCCTTGCCCCAGAAATTGGCTGAGATCGGGATGTTGCGCTCCAAAGCGATGAGCCTGAGGCCGGTCACCGCAAACTCGCGACCGACAATCAACGTCACCATCCAGGCAGGCGCGAGTCCGAGCTCGACCAGGGAAATAAAGGCGGCGCTCATGAGCAGTTTGTCGGCGATGGGGTCGAGCATGGCGCCGGTTACGGTTATTCTATTGGTGCGGCGTGCGATCATGCCATCCAGAGCGTCAGTCAATGCCGCAACCAGAAAAATGACCAGCCCCCAGATTTCCTTATCTGGAAACTCGGTCAGGAGGACCACCACCAAGAGTGGCGCCAAGATGATCCGGAGGAGCGTCAAGCTGTTAGGTACATTCCACATTCAGGTTTTCTCCACCAGACGACCGACTTTCGTGCTCAGTGAACGGACGGATGCACACGAAGCGTTGCACGAGCCGAGTCAGCCGCTCGATTCTACAGTACGCAAACCCTCGGCATCGAGCCGACCGTCTCATCATTACTCAATCCATCGGATCGGTTGTCTATGAGAGTGACCTCACATTGTGCCAACCATCCTTCACGGGAAGCGGGGCAACGATGCCGCAGCTGCGGCAAGTGGCTGTGCGACCGCTGTGTTCACCCCATGCAGGGCCACATCTACTGCGGCCTCAAGTGTCGGCTCGAGGATCTGGGGAAGCGCGGCGGGTCACGCCTCTCCTCGGCCCTCAGATCTCCAGTGCCCACGATATGGGTTGTGCTGCTCATCGCTCTCGTCACTCTCGCCATGGGTTCTTGGATCGGCGTTCTCGCTGTCCGGCTGTCGGAAATGTCCGGCGATCCCGATCCCCATTCGGCTCGGGCCCCGTATGCGGTGGCCGAGATCGTCCAAGACGACGATGATCTGCGGATCGAGATCCGGGGCTCTCCTGAAACGACCGTCGTGCTCATCGCGGACCGGATTCCGGTCAGAATCCTGACCCTCGACGCGGATGGCAGGGGTTCGGTGACCGACGATGAGGTCATCGATTCCGCATCACTGGAAATCGCCGTTGTCGCGGGGCCGGTCGAGGCCGTCAAACCCCTTTCGACCCCTACCCCCGGCGACACCCCGGCTCGATCCTCAACACCCTCTCTCACGGAAACGACCGCCCCGTCGATGACACCCAGCTCGGACACCAGCCTCACAGTCACCGCCACGCCGATCCGGCCTTCCAGTCGGGCGCCCGAGTCGGCGGCGCGTCGGCCCACCGATGCGCCGACCCGAACTCGACTGGACCGGCACCGGATCGATGCAAGACCCGTCGTCTCTCCCCCGGTGCTTCACCTCGTGACAGACTCCGGTCAGACGATCGCGGTCACCTTCGACGGCAACGCATCGTCCAACGGAACCGCCGATCTCCTCGATCTCCTTCGAAAACTCGATCTTGAGATCACGCTCTTCGTGACCGGAGGCTTCATCGACCGTTACCCGACGCTGGTCCGTCGAGCAGTGCTCGCCGGCCACGAAGTGGGCAACCACACCTTTTCCCACCCGCACCTGACGACGTACGCACAGAACCGACGACACAGCCTCCTGCCGAAGATCTCCAAGGCGTGGTTCCATGACCAGCTCGCCCGCACCGAGGCCGCCTTCCAGAAAGCGACCGGCAGGCCCATGGCGCCACTCTGGCGGGCGCCCTACGGCGAGGAAAACTCGACCCTCCGCGGCTGGGCCATGGAGCTCGGCTACCTCCATGTCCGTTGGAGCTCGGTGGAAGGCGCCTCCCTCGACGCCCGGGACTGGGTCGCCGATGAACATTCCAGGCTCTATCAGGACTCGCGCAAGATGATGGACCGGCTTCTCGGTTTTCCGCGCCTCGAGGGCGGAATCGTGCTCATGCACCTCGCCACCGAGCGCTCGGAGCCACCGTGGACCGAGCTCCCGAGATTCGTGAGAGAACTCAAACGACGCGAGGTCAAGCCTGTCAAGGTCAGCGAGCTTCTCGAGGGCTCCAAGACCTGGCGAAAGTGGCTCGAGCACGCGAGAGAGAACCACAGGAAGAACTTCCCGAAGTGAGAGGTCAGGAGGTGAGAGAGTTGGAAGGTCGGTAGGTTGGAAGGTGAAGAGAATGGGACCTTTCGATTCCCTCACCTTTTCGCTTTCTAACTTTCTAACTTCCTTACTTTCCGACCTTCTAACTTTCTGACCTCCTCACCGAAGAACTCTTTCGCCGCGGCCTCCCCCGCCTCGATCATCTCGTCGAAGGTCTTCCAGTCGGCCCAGGCAACATGGCCGATCTTTGGCCGAACGACCCAGGTCGCATCGGCGAGCTGCCTCTCCCGGAGAAGCCTCGAGGTCATCATCTGGGTCCGCATCATCGTATCGAGAGCCAGTTCATCGTACTCGAGAGGAGGGATGTCCATCGAGGCATCCACCACAAGGACCGATCCACCCAGGGCTCGAGCGGCGGCCACCGGGACCTCGGCAACCACTCCTCCATCGACCAGCTCGTCACCGTCAACCGACTTCGCCGGAACCATTCCGGGGATCGAGCTCGACGCCTTGACCGCCATCCTCAGGGGACCCCGGCTCAGGCGGACCTCTTCACCGGTTTCGAGGTGGGTGGCCACTGCTGTGAACGGGATGGGAAGATCCTCGATGGTGAGATCCGGAAGCAGAAAATCCACGGCGCGATCGAGGACCGATCCATCGAGCACGGTCGACCGATTGAGTGCAAAGGAAACCACGAGCTGGTTCTTGATTTGACGGGCCACCTGGATCAGCGGATGCTCCTTCTTCTCTGCCCGCGGCATCATCGTGACAGGAGTGACCGTAGGCAGGATTCCCTGCTCCATGGTCTCCCGCCAACGCGCCTCGACCTCAGCAGCCGTGCCGTGAACCAGGTACATGGCGCCCACCAGCGAACCCATGCTGGTTCCCGCTATCGCGCGCGGTCGGATCGAGTGCTTATCCAGCACTTTCATGACGCCGATGTGCACGAATCCGCGGGCGCCACCTCCGCCGAGAGCGAGCACCGGTGGTCTCGCCCGCATCCTCAGGCGGCGAATCGAACCTGTGAAATTCATATCACCGAGCGGTTCCCAGGGCCTGCGCGCTATTTCGACGTGTTCATTTCGGCGACGAGGGCCAACAACGCCTCGTGCACCCCTTCGGCCACCCGATGGGATTTGTCCGACACATGGTCGAGGTCATCTGTGGTTCCGCGAGGATCGACGTCTCCGATTCGATCGTTCGCCTTGACCGGCACCCCATCCCGCAGGAGGCCGCGGATAACGCCGCCGATGCGGGCGTTGATCGAGTAGGACGCGTCAACCGGAACACCCCTTCGATAATCGTCGACGCCGTAGACCGAGACCACGGTTCCAATCCGTTCGCCCCGCTCGACCATGTCACCGATGGTATGTTGGGTGAAAAAGATCCCGTCGCGCAGAGCCTTCAAGGTGCGCTCTTCGGAGAATCCCATGATTTCGGCCGGCGGTGCGTTGGCGAGATGCTCGCCGGTGTCCTCGAGAATACTGCCCACCTGAGGCCCGCGCACCGTGTCGACGAGTGCGTCACAGTCTTTGTGGGCGATATAGCCCGGACCAAGAGCGATCACGATGGGCGCAAGATCTCGGGTCAGGCCCCAGTTCCGGCGCTGCATGGCGGCCTCAATAAAGACATCGGGGTGCCACTCATCGAGAACCGTCTCATGGTCCATGATTCCAACGGCGATCTCACCTCTGGCGTGGGCGGCTTCGACCGCAGCGAGGTCGGGTGTGAAACGACCGACGACGTCTTGGATCGTCTGTGTCCGATCGAGAATGGCCTCGCAGAAACAGACCTTGCGCCGGACCGCCTTGGGAAACCGTCGATCGAGCAACAGGATTCGCTCGAAACCCTGCGAGTACAGGTGGTGGGCAGTGGCCGAAGCAAGCTCCCCGGCACCGCGGATCAGCACACGCAAGTCGCCTGGATTCATCGCCTCTCCCTCTCGTCGGCCCTCTCAGCCGGGCTTCTCAACGGTCGATGCATTGTAACCCGGACGGTTCTCATCGCTCCTGCGCCATCTCGAAGATTTCCGGGAGATTCCGATACCTCTCGTCATAGTCCAACCCGTACCCGATGACGAACCGATCTTCGATCTCGGTTCCGAGAAAGGCGATATCGACCTCGACCTGGCGGCGCGATGGTTTGGAGAGGAGGGAAACCACCTGAATCGATTTCGGATGGCGCGCCTCGATCAGGTGGATGACGTCGGTCAGGGTGGTCCCGGTGTCGACGATGTCCTCGACCAGATAGATATCCCGGTCACGGACGTCCACCGTGATGTCCTTGACCAGAACCACCGAGCCCGAAGATGTCGTGCTGGCGCCGTAGCTCGAGACCTGGATGAAGTCCATTTCCATGGAACGCTGAATTCGGGACACAAGATCGGTGAAGAAGAAGACACAGCCCTTGAGAACGCCGATAAAGATCGGGGATCTCCCTTCCATATCGGCCTCGACCTCCTGGGCGAGTCGGTCGAGCATCTCTTCGATATCCGCCCGCGTGACAACCACCGGTCCCAGCATTTCGATCTCCTTCCGTTGTCTGCCATCGCAGCGCAGTGTATCGTAATGGTATATGAATAGCGGCGACGTTCACGAGTTCAGTGAGCGCTATACGGATCTGTCGGACAGGTTCCGGTCGTTGTGGACTTTCTTCCAGTTTCTGGCGGGCGTCTTCAAGCACCGGGGCGACGGTACGATTCCGTACGACTACGATTTCCAGGCTCTCTACAAGCGGATTCAGAGTCTGGTTCCGCGAATCAGCGGCCACGTCGATGAATCGGTCCTCATCGAGTTCGAAAACATCGAGGGCGAGCTCGGAGCTATCCGCAACGAGCTGGAACGGCTGGAACGGACCTTCGGGCCATCGTACCTGAGGAGGTTCTTCGATCATCTCAAGCGCCAGGACGAGAAGATTCTCTTTGCCCTGGTCAAGTTCTACCTTATGTCACGGCATCTTGAACAGGAGACATTCGACAAGATGGACATCCTCCTCACCCGGTTGGCGGAGGCTCCCACCGACAACGAGGTTCTGATGCAACGGGCCCGCCCCGAGCTGCTGTCGACCTTTGACCGCCTCGCCAGATTCGCCGGTCTCCACCCGCTTCCCATGGCGGAGGAGAAGCCCCTGGTAGATGCGGTCGTCGAGCTCCGCGATGAGTTCGAACGGATCGGAGATTTCGACACCCTCGTTCAATCAAAGGTCTACGACCGCCTCCGGGGGTTCAAGACGCGAATCGGGCGCGCCTTCCTTCACCCTCCGATTCTCATCGAGGTCACCGCGGCCAACATCGCCGCCCGCAACCGGTTTCGCGATCTTTTCGACATCGAGGAACGGCAGCTCCTCGAAGGTACCAACCGAGTTTTCGATATCGAACGCTACCTGAAGAAAAACCCCGACCTCGCCACCGAAGACATCAAGGAAAAGATCGAGATCTTTCGCCACACCCGCGTCAGGTTCGAAGACGCGCGTCGTCAGCACAATGTCAAGCGGTCCGACATCCTCAATCTCAAGCAATCCATGCACGATGTGCTTGCCCATTTCGACTCAACCGCTTCCGATATCCTCGGAACCATCGAAACTACACAGTCGCCGGCGGCTCCGCCGGCAATCGAAACCCAAGAACAGGAGAGCGAGGAGGACGCCCCAACTCTGCCCGAACGGGAGATCCTCTCCGCCGACAAACCACTCCACGTCCGCCATCCCGATGACCCTCCCATCACATCCATCACCGATCTGCTCCCAAGCGACCCATTGCTCAATGAGGTTCTCCACAAGATCATGTTTGCGCTCGAACTCGTGGTTTGGGATCGGACTCCGGAGCAGGTCGTCGAGGCTCCCGAGATCAAGAGTCTGGGGCTCGAATCGTGGGAGGTCGAAACCTACCGGAAGCTGGTGGAGAACCAGACCGAAGAGGACAGCGAAATCCAACATCTGCAACAGTTCTTCCTCACCAGCGCGGCGCTCAGAGTCAAGATGGAGGAAGAAAGGCGCGAGATCGAC
>JARFRM010000019.1 GCA_029287235.1 Thermoanaerobaculales bacterium | reverse complement strand
GTTGTCGACTCCAGCGTTTGGCGTGGAGACCCGTGTCGACGACCAGGCGGGCCGCCCTCAGGAGCTCCCACTGCAGACGACCCAGCTCGCTGTAGATGTCGTCGTCATACCAGCCCAGCTCCATGGCCAGATACTCGGCGTACAGGGCCCATCCCTCGACGAATGCGGTGTAGAACCCACCGCCCTTGGTGAACAGAGGCACGTCCTGCTCGTTCCCGATGGAGATCTGAAAGTGGTGGCCGGGAACGGCTTCGTGGTAGGCGATGGTCCGCATCCAGTAACGGTAGCTGTCGGTCTGGTTGCCGATGTAGTAGGCCCCGGGCCGCGATCCGTCCAGGGACCCGGAGACGTAGAAACCGCCCCCCTGTCCACCGATGACGATGACTTCGGTCTCAGGCGCGATGTCGAAGATCTCGGTGATGTCCGCCTGGGCCTGTCTGATGAATCCTTCGTTGAGGGCGACGATCTGCCCGGCCGGTACGACCCCGGAGTCGACGGCGACCCGATCGTAGAGCTCGGCAAAGGTTCCGTTGCCGGGATACCCCAGGCTGTCGAAGGCGTCCCGGATCTGAGTTCGGATCCGCTCGACCTCGTCCAGACCGGTTTGGTGGATCTCATCGGAGCTCAGATCGGTGGTGGTGTGGTGGCGCACGCGAGAGGCGTAGAAGGCATCGCCGTCCGGCAGCTGCCAGACCCCGTTCATGGCCGGAGCGTGTGGGATCTGCTCATCCAACTTGGCGGTGAGCGCCTGATAGGCCGGGATGACATTGCCCTTGATGGTGATCTCGGCCTCGGTGAGAAGGTCCTGTCGTTCGGCCTGGCTGATCTCGTCGATCAGCGCGATCTTCGCAGCGAAGTTCGTGTAGAGGGTGAGATCGGTGGCGGTGCCCGGCACGATGCCCCGGATCGCATCCGCCGCGCGCTGAAGCATCTCAGCCGGAGCCAGGATCCCCCTCGCCTCGCTGTCTTCAAGATTCCGGATGAGGCACGCGAACTGGTCATCGACCTTTCTCAGGCGTGCGATGTAGTCCTTGGCGTTGATCAGGGTTTCCAGCGGGTGTTCATCCTCGAGGAATCGAAAGAGCTCGTTCTGCCGACTGAAGCCGTGGGTCACCGGATAGAAGTGATACATGTAGTCGTGTTCCACAGCCCAGCCGGCGAGAATCCAGGCGTAGGAGTCATAGCTGATCTGTTGCTCGTAGCTCAGTTCATCGCGCGCATAGGTCGACAGGATCTGTCGGATTCCGGCCATGAGCTCGTAGGTCTGATCCACAAACGAGTAGCAGATGTTGTCGAGCTGATCGTCTCTGGTTCCAAGGCTCCGAGACAGACCCAGGGAGGTCACCATCTCAGGACTCCTGAGGAGAATCTGTACGTAAGAGGCATCGATGAACTCGTCGAACGGCAATCCCCGAAGATCGTCGAGGATGTCCTGAATATCGCCGTCCACCAGCGACGAACCGGAAACCGGAACGACCATCGACACGCCGGCGCAAAGCAACACGGAAACTGCAATCGAACGCGGGATTCTGTGGTCCATTTAGTCCTCCCGTTTCTCTCAATATGGGGCTTCGATCCGATCTTGGCAGAAACTCGCTTCACCCACCGGCCGGTTGCGGATGACTCTTCCTCCTCAACGCGTGATCTCGAGCGTCACCTCGGCGGTCTCGCCATCGGCGCCGAGGGCCGTCAGGGTCACCGTCACCGGGAAACCGGCAAGCACCAGCGACTTGCCGTCGGCGCGGGTCTTGAAGATCCAGTCGTCCGTTCCCGGCTGCCGGGAGTAGTTTGTGATCTCCTTCCTTTGGATCTCACCGCCGGAGGCGTCGACCACCACGATCCTCCCACCCTTGACCCCGAGTCCGCTGACCTTCCCTTCAATCTTGTAGTCCTGGGCGAGAAACGAGCCGCCCCAGCTCGTCTTGGTGACCTCGATGGCGAATTTCCCGGAGGGTGATTCCCCCCGGCGTGGCGCGGGCGAGGCCGCGGGTTGGGTTGGTTTGTTCCTGTTTGCGTCCGCCCCGGCGGTCGGCATGTCGGAAGAGCCATCGGCCGACGCGCCCGTCGAGTCGCCTCTCGAACCACCCAGCGCGCCTCCGAGAAGATTCGCGATCTCGTTCTCCACAGTGCGCTGGACCAACCCGGTGGCGGCGGAGGTCCAGTCGACGCTGGCGCGGGCGTTGTCAAAAGGCCCACTCAGCCCAAGCGGCAGGATCACCCGGGCGCTCTCGGCATCCCAGAAGAGCTCGGAGGCGCGACTGCTCTCCTGCTTCATCCAGGCGCTGACCTCCGGCGAGAACCGGATCTGAAAGGCGCCGTTGAGGACACTCGACACCAGATCGACGTCGCCCGCTCCGCCAAGGCTGAATGCCGCCGACTGAAGGAGCAGGTCTTCAAAGCGAAGTCTCCCGCCGCTCAGCTGAAAGTTCCCGTCCATCCGACTGAACCGGGTCGCATCGGTGGTCATGGTGGTGGCGAGATTGGCGAGGGTCCGCTGACCGAGAATCCCGGCCACCTGACCGACCGTCTCGAGCACGTCGAGCTTGCCGACCTCCCCATCGACGATGCTTGCCGTTCCCTCTCCCTCGAGGCTGCGGATGATGGCCTCCGGCTCGGTGCCGGAGCCCCGACCGGTCACGCGCCCCGTCAAACGTCCTGTCAAAAGGTCTCCCCCATCGATCTGGTCGGCCAGGAACGGCGCCATGTCGATCTCCTCGACATCGCCGGAGAATTCAAACGATGTCGGTACGGCTTTGAGATCACTCACCAGACGACCGCGAAATCGGCCGTCGTAGAGCTCCATGGAAACCGGATCGAGGGTGGCGACCCCATTCGCCAGGCGAAGATGGGCGTCGAGCTCGCGAAAGCTCAGATCTGCCCACATCCCGCCGGCCACCCGGAGGGTGCCCTCGGCGACACCACGAACGAGGAAGCTGTCGGCATCGGGCGGATTGCTCGCGGACTCCTCCTGCCCGTCGCCCCCGGACATCAACGTCAACAGCTCGTCGAGATCCGCGTGCTGCGCTTCGAGGTCGAAACCGACGGTCGGCACATCGCCTGCCGTGAGCTTGATCGTTCCCGCGAGATCGTTGTCACCCACACGGGCGCGCAGTCCCTTGACGTCGATAGTCGGCCCGAGCAACGTCACCTCGGCGTCGAGGTCGGTGACCGGCCGACTGAGCGCCGCCATCTCCACGGTGATCCCGGAGAATTTCATTCGCCCGCGGACCTCCGGAGCCTGCCGGCCGGCCATCAGACCGCGCACACCTCCCCCGATCTCAACGGGCGACTCACCGGTGATCGACAGTCCGAGGTCGGGGGCGCCGAGGGCCAGCAGAAACGACAGGTCTGCGGCGGCCACCCTGGTGGGTCTGACCTCGAGATCGATCCGCCGACCCTCCGCTGGACCTTCGATGGTCCCGGTGACGCCGATTGTGTTGCCGCCCATGACCACGTCGAACGTCCGCATCTCCACGTGCTCGCCGGCTCCTCGTATGCTGAGATCGAGCGCCAGCCGGGCGTCGATTTTCTGATCTCCCGTCAGCTCGATCTTCATACCGGCCACGCTGAGATCACCGCTGGTCGTAAACCCGCCGGGCACTCGCCCGGCGATGTCCAACGCCAGATCGGCCATCCCGGCGTTGACGTTTTCGGCAACCACAGCCGGCAGCACCGGCCGAAGCGCGGTCAGCGGAAGCCTTTCGACCTCGACACGCAACGTGGTCGGAACGTCTTCGGCGCCGCCGAGTCGACCTCGGACCGCAACCCGGGCGCCGCCGGCATCGCCTCCGAGACCCATCTCCAGCAGAAGATCTTCGGGCTGACCGTCGGAACCCAGGGTGAGATCGAGATCGGCGTCATCGAGCACCAGCTCGAGCGGCTCGTCGGCGAGCCCGTCATCGACCACCCGCAACTTCCCACCGCCGACGATGACGTGGAGTGAGTTGGTGCCGAGCCCCGACACCACGAGATCGAGATCGGTGAGGTCCATCTCGAGCGGCCGATCCGCCGATCGAGAAGCGTCCCGCACGCTCAATCGACCACCCGTCACCCGCAGCGAGTCGACACTCAGTTCGGTGGCCGTCTCCGGCGGCTCCGGCTCCTCATCCCCCGGGGTTCCCTCCTCGGTGTCGTCTCCGAGGTTCAGGTTCCACCGCCCATCGGCGCCGCGGGCGAGTCTCAGAGAAGGTTCAACGAGGACCAGAGACGTAACCTCCAGTCGTTTGTCGAGCAACGGCAAGAGCCGCGCCCCGATATCCACCCTACGGACGCTGAGGATGTCGCCTCCGCCCTCTTCCGGCCTGGCGCCCACCGAAACTCCATCGACCTGAAGACCAAAGACCGGCAGAATCGACAGCTGCAGTTCACCGAGCTCCACATCTCGGTCGAGCACGGCCCCGGCCCGGGCTTCGATGAACCCACGGAAGCTCTCGGCGTCCACTGTGAAATAAAGGACCATCATGGCCGAAACGAGCGCCGCCGCCACCAGGCCGATCGCTATCAGGATCCTCTTCTTCATGGTCTGCTCCCTGTTTGCGTCGGGTTAGAAGCCGTATTATCGCACCGTAAAGCGTCGGATGGGCGTCACGTCTCTCCCGGTTGCAGAGCGAATGGCCGGCACAGATCACACAGGTAGCGAGAAAGAGATGGGCGCGGTATCTTCGACCACCGATGTTCGTCGGGCAGAGGCTTCAGCGGCGGACGCTGACGGGAGGCACGATTGTTTGAGGGTTTCTTCTCGAAGATGTTCTACGGCAACACCGTCACCGAGTGGGCGACGGCTCTTTTCTTCATCGTCGGCGCGCTGGTGGTCGGCAAAGCACTCTACTGGGTGTTTTCCAAGGTTCTTCGAAAGCTGACAAACCGCACCGACACGACGCTCGACGACATCGTGGTCGATCTGATCGAAGAACCCATCGTATTCGCCTTTACCGTCGTCGGCATCTGGTTCGGCCTCGGCCGGCTCCAGTTTCCGGAGGCGGTCGATGCCTGGATCTGGAAGGGCATCCAATTTCTCATCGTCCTCAGTGTCACCTGGCTGATCTCACGTCTTCTCAATTCGCTCTTCACCCTCTTTCTCGCCCCGTTGGCACAGGAATCCGAGAACGACCTGGACAACCAGCTCCTCCCGATCGTTCGCAAGGGCACCACGTTCACCGTGTGGTCTCTCGGCGTCATCGTCGCGCTCAACAACGCGGGCTACGACGTCGCGGCGGTTCTCGCCGGACTCGGAATCGGCGGCATCGCCCTCGCCATGGCGGCGAAGGACACGGTTTCGAACGTCTTCGGTGGATTCACGATCTTCACCGACCGGCCGTTCAAAATCAACGACCGCATCAAGGTGGGCGGGTTTGACGGCACCGTCAGCGAGATCGGCATCCGCAGCACGCGCCTGCGCACCCTCGCCGGGACGCTGGTGACCATCCCAAACTCCACCTTCTCCGCCACCGCGGTCGAGAACGTGAGTGAAGAACCGTCTCGGAAGGTCTCGCTCAACCTCGGACTGACCTACGACACGACGCCGGAGGCCATGGAACGAGCGATGGACCTCCTGAGGGAGATCGCCTCTTCCAACCCGAACCTCGACGAGAAGGTGTTTGTCGGCTTCAACCGGTTCGGCGACTTCGCTCTGAATATCACGATGATCTACTACATCACCAGCGGCGCCGACATCACCGCCACGCAGACCGACATCAACATGGAAATTCTCCGGACATTCACCGCCGAGAATCTCGAGTTTGCGTACCCGACCCAGACGCTCTACACCATTGCGCAGCAGACCCGATAAACAAGAGCACTAGCCCGTCTTCGACAGTGTTCCTGTTCTCGGTCTCCTCAAGAATGGGTGAGGCGCTTTATTTTCTCCCGCCGAACAGGCCGCCGAGTAATCCGCTGCCCATCTTGACGATGTCATCCATCGAGCTGCCGTCACCATCGCTGTCGAGCAGGCTGGAGAACATGTCGACGGCCGATGGTGATACCTTCCGCGCGACCTGTTCCTGCTGCCCGAGGGCGGCCGCCAGCCCCGAAGCATCGAGGCCTTGCTGGCTCTTGGCCTTGCCGAGCGATCCCATCAGTAGCGGCGCCACCATGGCCATGATCTTGGTGACCGATCCCATGTCGACACCGCTCGACTTGCTGACCGCCTGCTCGATGTTCGCCTCACGCCCGCCGAAGATGTGGCCGAGGATCCCGGCGCCCTCCGAGATGTTGCCGCCACCGCCGAGAAAGCCCATCACGTCATCGAGGACACTGCCGTCGTGGTCGCGGTCGAGCGCTCCGAGGAGGGCGTTGGCGCCACCGCTCGAAGCCGCGTTGCGGTTCAGACCCGCCATCATTGCGGGCAGCGCTCCCGCCAGAACATTGGTCACGTCACCGCCGCTGACTCCCACCGAGCGGGCGATCTGATCGACCCCACCGCCACCGAGCTGCGACATCAGAGAACCGAGAAGATCCGATGAATCCATAATCGTTCTCAGCCCTTCAACACGAAGGTGACTTTGAGGTTGACCCGATAGCCGGTCACTTCGCCGTTCTCGACCTCGACCTTCATTTCGCTGACCCAGGCGCCCTTGACCTTGTCGAGGGTCTTGTCGGCACGCTTGATGCCCTTCTTGATCGCGTCCTCGAAGCTGACCGGGGACGAACAACTGATTTCGGTGACCTTGGCTACTGACATCGCACTCTCCTTTTTGTTGGTGGGCCGAGAAACGGCCCGGTGGTTGTCGAACACTGGAAAAGACCCAGCCCGCGTCAAAGACTTTTCACACGGCCACGCACGGCTCCAGACGCCGGCGCCTCCGACTCAGTCCTGAGGCGGAATCCGCAACACCTGTCCCGGATAGATCTTGTCCGGATCGCTCAACATCGGCTTGTTGGCCTCAAAGATTACCGGATATTTCATCGGGTTGCCATAATATTCTTTGGCGATCTTCGACAACGAATCACCCCGAACCACGGTGTAGAATTCCGCCTCCGGCTCCGCAACCTCGACCGTGATTCGATCATCGACCCGGGCGGTACCCGCGGTGTTCCCCAGGGCGAGTACGGTCTTCTCCCTGATTTCCTGGCTGGGAGCGGTCCCGCTCACCGTCACCAGATCTCCGTTGACGGCGATGCCGAGGTTTTCAATCCCGAGACCGAGGCGTCCGACATATCTTTCCAGCGACTCGACCTTTCGCTTCTCCGCATTCGCTTTCGCCGCCGCGCCGGCGGCGACTTCAGCGGCCGCGGTCGCAGCATCATCGTCCTTGCCGAAAAGCTTCTCTCCAGCGCCCTTGATGAAATCGATCAGACCCATTGCATCCTCCTTGTGTGTCGTTCGGTTGATAATTCACCGGTCATATCGAACAGTAGGACCACGGCCCTCGGGGAAAAGTCACATCCGGCTGATTCCGGCCGGCCGCCCAATCCAACCTCCAGATCCACGGTCGCCGTCGATCACAGCGCAGGTTGCCTTGGTTTCCCCTCCCCCAAAGGTGACTTTTTCGCGACCGCGCCGGTCTTACTCATGACACCGACAACCGTGGAACCGCAAATCGTCCCGCAGAACCGCAATGGAGCAAGACAATGACGGACCCAAAACCAAAGGACAGCAGTTCGGAGAGCGCTCGGCACGGCGACCATCAAGGAGCGCCCGGGGCCGACCGAGAGTTCGAGGTGATTCTGAAATCCGGCGGGGTCTACTGTTTCGCTCGAAAACCGACTTCTGCGAGCGATGACCCCGGCCGGCCGGCCGCCGACGTCAATGCGATCCAGGGTGGGCTCCCGTCCAACGACGGTGAAGGAAGAACTGAAGGAGAGCCAGATGGCTGCCGAGCA
>JARFRM010000220.1 GCA_029287235.1 Thermoanaerobaculales bacterium | reverse complement strand
TGATGGCCCGCGCGGTTGAGCGCGGCGTGACCTTCCTGCCGGGTCAGGCCTGTTTCGCTGCGGAACCGCCCGAGAACGCGGTCCGGCTCAACTTCACCCACTGCGCCGAAGAATCCATAGGCGTCGGAATCAAGAGACTGCTTGACTCGGTGCGCGAGGTTGCGTCCACCGTGAGCCGACCGTCCCTGGACGGCGCGTCCACAGCACCGGTGGTGTGAACCCCCGAGGAGGATGAGTATCTGCCGAGCTGTGTCGCGTAGCCGTCGAGAACGGAGCTAATCGGCCAGTGGCAATCTCACCGTCATCTTGGCCCCGCCGCCGGAGCGATCGCCGGCGGTGACGGTGCCGTGATAGGCCTCGACCACGGCGCGGACGATTGAGAGCCCGAGCCCGGAGTGGCCGTCGCCGGTGTGGTCGGGCCGGTAGGAGAAGAAGCGGCTGAAGATTCGCTCGAAGTGCTCTTCCGGGATCCCGGGACCCTCGTCGGCGATTGTGAACACCGTGAAGTTATCTTCAACCCTGAGCGTCACAGTGACCGTGCCATCGGTCGGTGAGAAGCTCACCGCGTTGGCGAGGAGGTTCTCGATGACCTGGGTCAGTCGATCGGCTGAGGCCATGACCGTCACTTCGCGGTCGGCCAGCGCCAGGTTGAACTCCGGGCCTCGGCCTCCGCGCCGAAGGCGGAAGGCCTCCACGACACCCTGGAGCAGCTGATCGATGGCGACGCGCTCGAGCTCCTCCTGATCGATCCGCGCATCGATGCGCGAGATTTCACGGGCTTCGTTGAGGAGCCTCTCCATCCGGGCCACGTCGTTCTGGATCATGGTCAGGAACCGCCGGCGTTCGTCGGGGTCCTCGACCTCGAGGGCCATCTCGGTGGCCGAGCGGATGGCGGCGAGCGGGTTCTTGAACTCGTGTGAAACATCGGCGGCGAAGGACTCGGTGAACTGGAGGTGCTCCTCGAGCCGGCGCGTGAGCTCGGCCAGCGCCCGCTCGAGGTCGCCGATCTCGTCGGATCTATTACTCGGCTCGAAGCTGCCGCGGAGTCGGCCGCGGCGGTCGAGAATGGCCTCGGCTCGCCGTCGAAGACGGCTCAGGGGGCGGGCGATGGTAGTCGCCAAGAGCAGAGTTAAGACCATTGCCACCGACAGACTCACCAGGAAGACCCGAAAGACGTCGAGTCTGACCGAGTACAGCGCCTGGAGGATCCTCCCGGTGGATTGGGAAACCAGCACCACGCCCTCGACCACGCCGTCAATCCGTACAGGGATGGCGATGTAGAGGGTCACCGACCGCTGGCTCCCCGGAGTGATCCGGGTGGTGGCGCCGTAGCGGCCGTCGAGGGCGTCACGAACTTCGGGGGCCTCGAGGAAGCTGGCGGGGTCCCAGTTGTCGCCGGGTTCGTCGATGGGCGGTTGGGTGAAACGTCTCAGCGCCCGAAAGGGGAGAGAGCCGATACGGTAGAGAAAGGGGGCCTCGTTCGCCTGTGCCGTAGGCTGTTCGGGGGGTGGAATCTCGTCGCGCCGCGGTCCCAGTCGGGATGAGTCGGCGCGGAGTTCTCCGTGGCGGTCGATGATTCTCAGACGAGCCAGGTGGCGCTGACCCAGCTGGACGAGGATCCCCTGCGCGTCGGCGGCTTCAAACCGGTTGGTTGCCTCGAGAGCGGCGGCGAGCAGCCGGCCCTCCTGAGCCATGGTTCGTTCCTGAGCCTCCAGGAGATGGCGCTCGTAGGTGTCGAGCACCAGGACTCCGGCCATGGGCAGGAAGACGACCAGCACATTGAACGCGAGCAGTCGAACCGAGATCCTGGAGAGCCATTGAGGTGTCATGGGATTTCCATCGGGAACGATGCCGACGGCTCTCGACCGATCTGGTTGACGGCAGGTCGTCGAGTTTTTCGGGAGGATCCTGTCTCGGAGCAACCATCAAGACTCAAGGACACGAAGGGGCCTCCATCGAAGAGGTCTTCGATTCTCGGTGTCTTCGTGGTGACTCCATGATCGACGACAAGAGACGGCTGACGGAAGTGGTCTGCATGGTGGTCCGGTCTGAAGAGTCCCCCGAACGAAAGACAGACCGCAACCCGACCCGTCACGAATCGGGGGCCTCGGTGTACCGGTAGCCGAGGCCGTAGACGGTTTCGATCCGATCGAACGCCTCGTCGGCGTTGGAGAACTTTTTTCGGATGCGTTTGATGTGCGAGTCGATGGTTCGATCCGAGACATAGGTGTCGTGCGGATATCCCTGTTCCATGAGCTGCTGCCTGGTCTTGACGTGGCCGGGTCGGCGAACCAGGGCGTGGAGCATCATGAACTCGGTCACCGTCAATGGAACCGTCCGGTCACTCCATCGAGCCGTATAGCGCCGAAGGTCGAGGACCAGATCACCGATGGTCAGGAGTTCCTCCTCTTCGACGGCGGCCCGGCCGTTGAGCAGCGATAGCCGGCGGAAAAGCACCTTGACCCGCGCCACCAGTTCGCGCATGGAGAATGGTTTGCACAAGTAGTCGTCGGCGCCGAGCTCGAGGCCGAGGACGCGGTCGAACTCCTCGTCGCGCGAGGTCAGAAAGACGATGGGGATCGTCTCCGACAGGGTTCGCATCCTCCGGCACAGCTCGAGCCCGTCCATCCGGGGCATGATGATGTCGAGGATCACCAGATCTGGAAGGCTGGACTCGAAGGCCTCCCAGGCGGCGAGCCCGTCGGGATAGCTCTCGACCTGATATCCCTCCCGTTTGAGGGCGAAGCTGACGTTTTCGCGGATGTTCTGCTCGTCTTCAACGATTGCAACGGTGCCTGTCATGCGACAACAGTATCGAAGTGGCGAATCCGGCGCAACGAAAAACGGCGCCGCTGAGCGGCGCCGTGGATCCGGAAGGTGGTGGTTCTACTTACTTGGCCGTGGACTTCTTGGTGGCGGGCTTCTTGGCCGTGGTGGTCTTTCTTCTCGCCGTGGTCTTCTTTGCCGCTGTGGTGCGTGGGCGGGGTTTCGGCGTCTCGGTGGTGCGGAGATTGTCGATGGCGTCGGTGAGAGCTTCGACCCGAACGGTGAGAGTGTCGATCTCATCCTTGGTGGGAACGCCGATACGGTGAATGACCGAGGTCACCTTCTCGTCGAGGGTTCGCTCGAAGGTCTCCCAGTAACTCTCGGCCACGACCTTGACTCCGGTGACGGCGCCCTTGGCCTCTTCGACCTTGGTCCTACCGGCCTTCTCCATACCCTCGCCCTTGACGACGAGGTTCTTGAAGAGCTTGCTGCCCTCTTCCTGGGCGGTGGCGACGGCACCGAGGCCGGCGAGCCAGATCTGGTGGGCATTCTCGGCGATTTCGGTTTGAACCTGCTTGGCTTTCTTCTTGGCGGTCATTCTGTCCTCCTTGCCGGTTTCCCGGC